>JBAPTW010000018.1:0-44296 GCA_049282355.1 Gammaproteobacteria bacterium
GACGCCTTTCGCGCTTGTTGCGAGCGCTACCAGGACGCCGAGCATGAGAAGACCCGCCAGCTCGCGCGAGAGTTTCTCAACGACTGGGAGGCGATCTTCGCGGTCTTGTCTCATCCGCAGTTACCCCTGACAAATAACCAAGCCGAGGTGCGATTCGTTGGCCCGAAACCAAAGCGACGAATGCTTTGGGGGATGGGTCCCGAACCGAAGAATGGAGATGTTCCATGGTTTGAGAACTTGATTCTGGTGTAGGTGCAATTCCTACCGCCCTTGGTGGAGGGCTGATGCACATTCCCCACGGTAGCGACTGGTCCTCAATCCGTGAAGCGGGAATGAAAACGGATAACCTGGGAGCCTAACCTGGCGATGCCGCGAGCGGAGATGAATACGGGTACAAACAGGAAGGTAATGAAACTGTCGTTAGGTTGAACCAGCGAAATCAGGCTAACACGCTGGCGCCAAAAGGCACAGGCGAAAGGTCGGCATGTCTCAGCGTGACCGACATCCACCCGAAAGTAACCCGGCAGACTTTACCACCCTACGTTCATCGACAAACCGGAATCAGGAACGAAGTAACCCCGCATGTGCTCTCCGGTCGGGGTCGAACGACCGGAGCAGGTACCCACCGCAAGGCATGCGGGGTGGGATTGAGTCAGAAGCCAATGCCTCTTGGTAATGAAGAGGATAAGCTGACGGACTCACGGTTGATAGGAAGGTCGAGCTGCCGAGTCGAGTGCAATGTCATGAGCGGGCTATTGGCCACGTATGAATGGGGCCAACTCCCCTGGCGCAAGCTGGAGGTCGCGGTCTTTAAGCTCCAAAGGCGGATCTACCGAGCCTCTCAAGCGGGAGATGTTCGACGAGTTCATCGACTCCAACGCCTGCTATTGAAGTCGCGGGCGGCTAAGCTGCTGGCCGTGCGCCGGGTCACCCAGGACAACCGGGGTAAGCACACGGCGGGCGTGGACGGAATTAAATCGCTCACGCCCAAACAACGGCTCGTGGTGGCCAAAAACCTCGATGTGTTACCCATTGGCCGACCGGCCAGACGGATCTGGATACCCAAGCCGGGGCGAGCTGAACGCCGCCCGCTATCGATCCCAACGCTCTATGATCGAGCCCGACAAGCGCTGGTCAAACAGGCGCTGGAACCGGAGTGGGAAGCGAAGTTCGAGCCTAACAGCTATGGCTTTCGGCCGGGCCGCTCGGCTCATGACGCGATCGGCGCGATTTACACAGCGATCAACAAACAGCCCAAGTATGTGCTCGATGCGGACATTGCGAAATGCTTCGACCGCATTGATCGAGACGCCTTGTTGCGTAAGACGGGAACCTTCCCGGCGCTGCGACGGCTGATCAAGCGCTGGCTGAACGCCGGGTTTATCGATAACGACGTCTTTGGCCGAACAGACCGGGGTACACAACAAGGTTCGGTGCTTTCACCGTTATTGGCCAACATTGCTCTGCATGGATTGGAGACCCACCTGCGCCGCCACTTCCCGTGGCAACACACGCCGAAAGAAGCAGGCACGCAACACGTCATGAACTGGAAACCCCAGGTCATTCGCTATGCCGATGACGTGGTGGTGCTCCACAGAGACAAAACGGCCATCGAGCACTGTCAACGCCTGACCGCGGACTGGTTAGCCGATATGGGTCTGGAACTGAATCCGAGCAAAACCCGGATCGCGTACACGCTGCAGACAAAGGCGGGCGAAGCGGGCTTTAATTTTCTCGGATTTCAGGTTCGCCAATATCGAGCGAGTCAGTACAACACCGCCCAAGGACGCGGCTTCAAAACGCTCATCAAGCCGAGTAAAGACGCGATCACGCGTCATTATCGGCAACTCGCCGAGACGGTCCGCCGCAACAAAGCGGCCCAGCAAGCGAATCTGATCGGGCTACTCAATCCGCTCATCGCAGGCTGGAGCAACTACTACAGGGCGGTGGTCAGCAAAGAGGTGTTTCAAACACTCGACCACCAACTGTACCGCCGGCTCGATAGGTGGGCGCGGTTTAGACACCCCAAGAAATCGCGACA
Source organism: Gammaproteobacteria bacterium (assembly GCA_049282355.1). Taxonomy (GTDB): domain Bacteria; phylum Pseudomonadota; class Gammaproteobacteria; order HK1; family HK1; genus JAGTVB01. The sequence goes on from JBAPTW010000018.1 coordinate 2,042, forward strand.
TTGGATCGTCAAGCGCTACTGGGGCGTTAACCAAGGCAAAGGATGGGTATTTCATGCCCCCAATGGACTGACGCTTCATCAACACGCGAGCGTGCCCATCACCCGGTACGTCAAAGTGAAAGGTCGCGCCAGCCCCTATGACGGAAACTGGAGTTACTGGGCCGTGCGACGCGGAAACTATCCGGGCGTATCGCTCAGATTGGCACGGTTACTCGGCCATCAAGGCGGCCGATGTTATGCCTGTGGACTCGTTTTCACGCCCGATGCGCTGGTTGAAATCCATCACCTTGATGGCAATCACCACAACAACCGGTACATCAATCTCAGGGCGGTTCACGGTCACTGTCACGACCAGATACACGGTGGACATCAAGAACGCTTCCAACGAGTGGGTACTCATGACAAGAGCCCTATCAGCTGAGGAGCCGTGTGCCGCGAAAGTGGCATGCACGGTTTTGAAGGCCAGCGGAGGGGGCGATCCCTTCGCTGAGCCCAACGGCGATTACGTCATTGGGTCATCCTACGCAAGCTCTGCTTTGGCACTCGAAGCCAACAAGACAGCCGCCTGAGCGGCGGATACAATCTCTGCGGTCGGTTATTTCCGGCTTCAAATGGGTGGGCTGTGAACGATTACACGTTAAAAGCATTGCGCAACGCCGCTACTGCAAGCGACGCAGGTTTTAAAACACCCTCTTAGCCCAAGCTTTTCCGATCACTCTAACCCTAATTCGCTGTACAAGTCTGTCAGATCGCTATTTACCATCTGATCTGCTCTCAGTAAGGCCAAACACCTTTTGGCAAAAAGGTCATCGTTCTGAATGCGATTAGCCAGGTATTCTTTAACTGATTCGTTGGTTATTTGCTGGGGAGCGTAGAGCGCATCGATATCGCCTTTATTCCGATGGAGATAATGATCCTGCCAACCTGCCTCATCTTCATACAAAATCTCCTTACTGATCCACTCCCAATCGACCCGTTGAATCCAGATTTTTTCTCCTGCATAAATACTGTTGATGTTGATCGTTAGATCATCGGTGACCCAGTGATAATTATTCGGATCATAATAAATCGCACCGCCAACACTATTCGGAAGCGAGACATGATTTCCGGAAAAATTACGGATATTGACATTCGCATTTTCCGTGGTGCGATATGCAAGACCTAAGCGAAGGTAAAGACCCTCTTTTTGATATTTATCTTTCTTAGGGAGCAGGCTATAAAAACAAATAGCCGGTCCGGCGTCATAAATTTCGAGTAGTCCTCGGTCGTGATCAAGATGCCAGTTCGGGCCGAAAATTTGAGCTTGAGTAACCCAGGCCGTACCATTTTGTCCTAAAATATCTCGCTCTTCCACATAAGCCGGTCGTGGCATAATGGTTTTTCTAACAGCGGGAAAAAATTCCCTTGTATTCTCCATGACGCTCTCCCTTTTTAATTCTCTTTAATTATCCGTCCCCATTAACAATAGAATCGGTTTTAACCAACGCCTCACGCTGATTACTTGTGACCTGAGCCACCGCCTCTAAGCTCGCTCTATCATGCCGATACTCCGCCGGATCAGAGCACGGGGTATCTTTCTGGATTGTAGATGCGCTCGAGTAGCTCGGATAACTCTTCCACTGAGGCTTCTTCATCGTAGATACCCGCCGCCACCTGGGTTCCATATTCAAAGGAAATATCAGCCGCCAAGGCATAGGATATCTTTCGCGAGACACCGCCCTCACCGGGCTTAGGCCACACGTATTCGACCCATCCGCCATGGGGCTTCTCGCCCGCTTTACACAGTTCTTTGAAGATGGGCTTGTTATTGTTGTCCCTAATCTGCAACAGGGGCTTCCCCACAAGATCGGGTCGCAACGGATGAGCAATCATGGTGTTGCGCCGACAGTTATAGACAAAAACATAACTGTCTTTCCATACCCACTTGTTGTTCTTCCAATTGAAATCTGCAAAACCGGCTGCGCCCTTCTCATGCAGAAATCGAGCTGCGGCCTGCACTTTCGAAACCACCTCTTCCGGTGTCGCAGACCCTTCCTGCGCTAATCCCGCTGAAACTGTCAGGCCCAGGCCCAGCACCAAACCCACCATGCTGCGAATTATTGTGAATTTCATGTTTTTTCCTCAAATGCGCATCGCAGCGCAATCAGTGGCACCGAATGACATCGATCACGTGATCCAAGGTTTTCCAACAGGCAGCACATTTTTTCCGAAGACGTCGGCGTAGATTAGGTGCGCCATGATGTACCATGCCATCGCTGCACAGGCCATTAACTCGTATCCCGCCACCACGGTCAATGCTGGATAACCAAAGTGCGCAAGATCAAGCAATATGAAGCCAATCAGCAACAGCGTGAAAGTGAGTGCGAGCGCTCCATGGATACGTAGGGAACCGATCCACAATATTGCCGTGAAAATTGTCCAGGCTACCAAAAACCAGCCCACATCTGTGGTACTGGATTTATATATCCCGTAGTGGTTGCCGAGCAGGAGGAGGCATAAGGCGATCCAGAAACAGCCGTACGCAGTAAACGCGCAGTAACCGAAATTATTTCCGGTCTTCATCTCTTGAATGCCGGCAATCATCTGTGCCAGGCCGCCGAAGATAAGACCGAGCCACACAACCGGACCAAGTCCCATCCAACCAACGTTGTGAAATTGTAAGACCATGGTGGTCAAACCAAACCCTGCTAAGCCGACTACTGCTGGATTTCCAAGTTTTTCTTCCGCCATCTCGCCCTCCCCATAGTTGTTATTCGAATGCCAAAAAAGCTGTTTTTAAGGACGACCATGCGTGCCCCAGCTTCGCCGCCACGTTAAGGTCAATCGATACCCCGGCCCGTTGGAAGCTTTGTTTACGGCAAAACCACGTCGTCTAGGCACAGGCGACGACCGCCGATTGGTCCATCATCATTTGTGCTCGGTCTGGGTGCCTATCGACGGCACCCAGACTCACATCGATCCATCCATTGAACGCCTAGACGCGCTTGGGATAGCCAAGCTCATGCAGAGATTCCGCGATCTCGTCTAAGATCGCCGGATCGTCGATGGTTGCAGGGGTTTTGTATGCAACCCCATCGGCGATCTTTTGGATGGTGCCGCGCAGGATCTTACCGGAGCGGGTCTTGGGTAAACGCTTGACGATGGTTGCCTGCTTGAATGCCGCCACCGGCCCAATCCTCTCTCGAACGAGCTGAACGAGCTCCTTGACAATCTCGGCGGGCGCCCGGTCGACGCCGGCCTTCAGTACCACAAAGCCTACCGGAAGCTGACCCTTCATTTCGTCCGCCGCACCGACCACGGCACACTCGGCAACGTCCGGGTGGGTGGCTAACACCTCCTCCATGGCCCCAGTGGACAAACGGTGCCCAGCGACATTGATGACGTCATCGATGCGGCTCATGATCCAAACATAGCCATCTTCGTCCTGGTAGCCTGCGTCTCCGGTCAGGTAGTAGCCGGGATAGGCGTCCAGGTAAGAGCTCTTAAACCGCTCGTCGTTGTTCCACAGGGTCACCAATGTGCCCGGAGGCAAAGGGAGCTTCACCGTAATGTCACCCATCTCGCCGGCGGGCAGTGCGTGGCCGGTGTCATCCAGTATTTGTACGTCATAGCCAGGAGCAGGTTTTGTGGGCGATCCCGGCTTGACGGGAAGAAACTCAATTCCTAAGCAATTAGCGGCGATCGCCCAAGCGGTCTCGGTTTGCCACCAGTGATCGATAACCGGCACCTTGAGCATCTGTTGCGCCCAGTTGAGCGTGTCCGAATCACAGCGCTCGCCGGCAAGAAATAGGGTCTTGAATCCCGACAGATCGTAATTGGCGAGATAATTGCCCTTCGGATCCTCCCGTTTGATGGCACGGAAAGCCGTGGGTGCGGTAAACAATGTTTGTATACCGTGCTCTGAGATAACCCGCCAAAAAGCCCCCGGGTCGGGAGTGCCGACCGGTTTGCCCTCGTAGACCATCGTGGTGCAACCCTTAAGTAGGGGTGCGTAAACAATGTAAGAATGGCCGACGACCCACCCCACATCGGATGCGGCCCAGTAGACATCACCGGCGTCAACGTTATAAATGTTTTTCATCGTCCATTTCAGCGCCACGGCGTGACCGCCGTGGTCTCGAACCACGCCCTTTGGCTGCCCCGTGGTTCCGGACGTATAAAGAATATACAGTGGATCCGTCGCTGCGAGCGGCACGCATTCCACGGGTTGCGCCATGGCCACCGCCTCGCGCCAATCCATGTCGCGACCGGCAACCAACACGGCTTCCGCCTGCGGACGCTGCAGAATAAGGCACTTCTCTGGCTTATGGGAGGAAATATCGATAGCGGCATCCAGCAACGGCTTGTACTGGATGACGCGCGTTCCCTCAATGCCACAGGATGCCGACAACACCGCCTTTGGCTTGGCATCGTCGATGCGCGTTGCCAGCTCGTTCGCCGCAAAACCTCCAAATACCACGCAGTGGACAGCACCAATGCGGGCGCAAGCGAGCATCGCCATCACCGCCTCGGCCACCATCGGCATATAAATGATGACCCGGTCGCCTTTTCCGACACCTTGAGACCTTAGCGCACCGCCTAGCCGTGCGACTTCATCGCGCAGCTGTTGATAGGTGAACCGCCTGATGGTGTTAGTCACCGGGCTGTCAAAGATAAGCGCGAGCTGTTGCGCACGCCCCTGCTCGATGTGCAAGTCCAAGGCATTGAAACAGGTATTGAGGACACCGCCGGAGAACCAGCGATAAAAGGGCTTGTTGGCGTCGTCGAGAACTTTGTCCCAGCGGCGTTCCCAGTGCAAATCCTCTGCTGCTTCTCCCCAGAAACCGTTGGGATCCTCAATGGATCGACGGTAAACCACTGCGTAGCCTTGTTGGCTCATGATACCTCCTCCGTTTCCAGGACCTGTGCATGTTGTTATTCAGTTGCGCTGTGGCCCCGGCCCCAGAGCCACAGCGCAGCGAAGCTGGGCGGGTAAGCGGTTAGGCCAGCGCCGCCTGCGCCGCGGCCAAGCGCGCCACGGCTACCCGGAAAGGGGAACAGGACACATAGTCCAGCCCCACTTGATGGCAGAACGCAATCGATGCCGGATCGCCACCATGCTCGCCGCAGATCCCCAGCTTGAGGGATGCTTTGACGGCGCGCCCTTTCTTGGCACTCATCTCGATAAGCTGTCCAACACCGCGGGTGTCCAAAGACTGGAACGGATCTCGCTCAAATACCTCCTGTTCAAGGTAGTCCGGCAGAAAGGTATTGATGTCGTCCCGGCTAAAACCATACGTCATTTGCGTGAGATCATTGGTGCCAAAGCTGAAGAAATCCGCATATTGGGCCACTTCGTCCGCGGTGAGTGCCGCCCGCGGGATCTCGATCATGGTGCCGACGGGGATCTCGAGCGCCTCGCTGTAACCTTTGGCCTCCTTCACAGCCGCCATGGTCGACACCACCTTGTCGCGCAGAATCAAGAGCTCCTTGGCGGTCCCCACCAACGGAATCATGATTTCCGGCCGAGCATCGATGTTGTTTTGCCGGCAATTAATGGCCGCTTCGGTAATGGCGGTCACCTGCATCTCGAGGATTTCCGGATAGGTGATGGACAGCCGACAGCCGCGGTGACCCAGCATCGGATTGGTCTCATGCAGCTGCGTCACGCGGGCCTTGATGCTATCGGGCGAGACTTCGAGCACCTTTGCCAGCTCAGCCTGCGCCGCGGCGTCCTGCGGCAAGAATTCATGCAGCGGCGGATCGAGCAGGCGCACGGTCACCGGCAGGCCTTCCATGGCCTTGAAAATACCTTCGAAATCTTTGCGTTGGTAAGGCAGCAACTTCTCCAATGCGCTGCGTCGAGCGGATTGCTCACTGGCGAGAATCATGCCGCGCATGGCGGTGATGCGATCAGGGTCGAAAAACATGTGCTCAGTGCGGCACAGCCCAATGCCCTGGGCGCCGAATTCGCGGGCGCGGGCGGCGTCCTCCGGCGTATCCGCATTGGTGCGAACCACCAAGGTACGAAACTCGTCGGCCCACTCCATCAAGGTGGCGAAATCGCCCGAGAGCTCCGGCTCGCGGCGCGGCACATCACCCACCATGACTTCCCCCGTAGAGCCATCAATGCTCAGCACATCCTGGTCGGTGAAAGTGCGCCCATTGACGGTGACGGTCTTGCGGCTCTCGTCGATGCGCAACGCCCCGGCGCCGGCCACGCAGCACTTTCCCCAACCACGGGCCACGACTGCCGCGTGGCTGGTCATACCACCCGTCGAGGTCAAAATCCCGGCGGCCAGATGCATGCCGCTAACATCTTCGGGACTGGTCTCCTTGCGCACGAGCAAAACCGTCTCCCCCTTCTCCGAACGATTCACTGCCTCGCTGGCAGTGAAGGCAAGCTTGCCGGAAGCCGCCCCTGGAGATGCCGGCAATCCCTTGGCCAGCACTTCGCGCTGGGCTTGCGGATCAAATGTGGGCAGTAACAGCTGATTGAGATCATTCGGAGGCACCCGCTGCACGGCGATCGTTTTGCCAATCAGCCCTTCTCGCACCATGTCAACGGCGATCTTGACGGCGGCGAAACCCGTGCGTTTGCCCGTGCGGGTCTGGAGCATATACAGGGTTCCACGCTCGATGGTAAATTCAAAATCCTCCATCTCCTGATAGTGCTGTTCAAGAATATCCTTGTTCTTAAGGAGCTGTTCGTAGATTTCCGGGCGCCAGGCTTGCATTTCCTCAACCGGTTGCGGTGTGCGGATCCCCGCCACCACGTCCTCGCCCTGGGCGTTGACCAGAAATTCCCCGTAGAACTTGTTCTCCCCGGTTGCCGGATTGCGCGTGAACGCCACGCCAGTCCCCGAATCCTCACCCATGTTGCCGAAAGCCATGGTCTGGACATTGACAGCAGTGCCCAGTAACCCCGTGATCTCGTGGATCTGGCGATACTTGACAGCCCGAGGGATGTTCCAGCTCTTAAACACCGCCTCAATGGCCTTCTCAAGCTGTAGGAACGGGTCTTGTGGGAATACCTCGCCGGTGTGCTTTTGGTAGACCTCCTTATAGGCGCTGATCAACTCCTCGAGACCCTCTTCGCCGAGCTCCGTGTCAAGCATGACGCCATACTTGGACTTGATGCGCTCGAACTCGGCTTCGAACTTCTCATGGGCAACGCCCATGACGACGTCACCAAACATGTTGATCAGTCGGCGATAAGCATCCGCGGCAAATCGTCGGTTGCCGGAGACCTTTGCCAGTCCCTGCAACGCCCGATCGGTGAGCCCCAGATTCAACACCGTATCCATCATCCCGGGCATGCTCACCGCGGCGCCACTGCGCACCGACAGCAGTAGCGGATCGGTCTCGGAGCCAAACTGTTTGCCGGTCTCTTGCTCAAGAAGTGCCACATTTTCATGAACATCCTCCAGCAACCCCGACGGCAGCTTGCCACCGCCCTCGTTGTATTCGGCGCAGGTCTCCGTGGTGATGGTAAAGCCTGGTGGTACCGGCAGGCCGATGCTGGTCATCTCCGCCAGATTCGCACCCTTGCCTCCGAGCAAGGCTTTCATCTCTTTGGTGCCCTCGGCCTTGGTGCGGCCAAAGTAATAAATTCTCTTCTTGGTTGCATTCGCCATTTCATGTCTCCCTGTGGCGTTAGTGACGGTAAGGCAGCGGCGTTGCCAAAACCTTTGGGTTAAGTGCGGCGCACGGTACTGGCGTACGCATCAAGACTGTCACCCAGGTCCAGCAGTCATCGCTGCGCTCAAATATTTGTTGGGGTTAGGCCTGTTCAATGCCGTTATGCACATACCCCGCAGACCAGGTGTCAAATTTGAGGACGCCGTAGCATCTGATAGAATCGCCTCAAAAACCAATACTTGAGCAAGCGTCGAATTCGGAGGCTGGCGAACGAAATCGACTCATGCGGCGATGGTCATCCGGCTCCAATCCGACCGCCGCAAGTGGATTGCCCTATCGTCCGTAGTGTATCGAGGATACAAAGAGGTGGGCATTGTCCATCTCAGCTCAAACGCCAAAACTGACGGCCGTTGGCGCCTGGTTATCATTCGGGAAGCTGGCAACGAGCTCATCCTGGGTATCACGCGCTTTGACGGCCATGGACAGGCCTGTCTATCTGCAACAGCATGAGCGTCTTCGCTGTAGTTTAGCGTCACGCAAGCTAAGTTCAATGCATATATTCATAAATACAGTTGATGCTCTAAGAAGCGGCGGACAGGGCCGCCTGCAACATGCAGTGATAACGGACCAACCCCGGGAGCGCACAGGTATTTTGCCAGCGCAGCTGAGCAACCAGGAAAGGACTGTTAACAACCAAAGGACGCAACCGTTAAACTATTACGCAATACCCATGAGATACCGTTGGCAACGCTCCGTCAGTTGTTCGCATTGCCACCACGTGACAAAACGCAGCCCCTCAAAGGTGTACAGACGGCAAAAGGTGAGGAGTGGCCTATGCAAACCGGCATGAACGACTCGAGAGACAATGCCTTATTCTCCGAGGGCTATCAGCAGGCCTGTGAGATCCTCGGCCGCTGTGTGACAGCGGATGGCTTCTTGGCGTCTCCCACGAATCAGGCCAACTACCGGCGTATTTGGGGCCGGGACGGGGTTATTCTTGGACTGGCGGCACTGCTGACCGGCAATGAAACGCTGGCGAACGCCACAAGAGATACTCTAGAAACGCTCGCTCGCTATCAGGGACCCCATGGCGAGATCCCAAGCAACGTCGACCCGCTCTCGGAACGCATCAGTTATGGAGGAACCACGGGGCGAGTCGATGCCGATCTGTGGTTCTTGATCGGCTGTGGTGAATACTGGCGAGCCACCGGGGATGACGGCTTCCTGGAGCGCTTGCTGCCGGCAATCGAGAAAGTGCGCTTTCTCCTTGGCGCGTGGGAATTTAACAACCGCGGCTTGCTTTACGTTCCCCCGACGGGTGATTGGGCGGACGAATACCTGCAGCAAGGTTACGTTCTCTATGATCAAGTGCTTTACTGGCAGGCGCAAAAAACACTTTGTGAGATACACGCCGATGTGCACGGCTCCGAGGACCATCGGCTGCGCGAGCGTCTTGGCCGCCTACGGCACGTCATCCAGGCCAACTACTGGGTTTACGGCTGCGATCACATCCCCGAAGACGCCTACCATGAGATCCTATTCAAAAGGGCCTACAAAGCCGTCTCCCACTGTGAAAGCAAATACTGGCTACCGTATTTTTCGCCCACTGGCTATGGCTATCGGTTTGACAGTTTTGCCAATGTCTTGGCTTCCTTACTCGGCTTAGCCGATGAGACGCAACAAGAAAAGGTTGACCATTATATTGCACAAATTGCCCCGTCAAAGCTGGCGCTCTTACCAGCCTTCCATCCGGTCATCAAGCCAGTGGACGAGGACTGGGAAGATCTACAAACCACCTTTTCCTACACTTTCAAGAACAAGCCGAACGAGTTCCAAAATGGCGGCTTGTGGTCGCTCATCACGGGCTTCTATGTCGCTGATCTCGCCTCCCGCGGCCGAAAAGACGAGGCACGGCGCTTTCTCCAAGGCATCCATCAGGCGAATGCGCTGGAAATGGGGGGTGAACCGTGGGGTTTTCCTGAATTTGTACACGGGACTCAATTCACACCCGGCGGAACACGCTACCAGGGCTGGAGCGCGGCAGCCGCCATCATTGGACACCACGCGCTTCAAGGGGAGCCTCTACTGCGAATCGGTAGGCCTTCGGCTTCGCCTGCGGAACAACCGGATGCCCAATCCGATTAGCGCTTGCCGCCCAGCGCCAGCGGCTGGCACCCGCCAATTTTGCACCATGTGCGGCATCAGCGCGCCAAGCTGCCCTTGCCCGAAACAGCCTTTTCGGGATCCGCACGCCTCTCCAGCTCCGAACCGGTGACCGTGCCATTGGGTCGCCACAAGCGTTCTCGCAACCCCGACGAACGCCGCACCGATTGCGCCACGGCATCGCGCAGCACGGATTCGCTTCCCCAAACTTCCACACGTTTTCGCGCCCTCGTGATCGCCGTGTAGACCAGCTCCCGAGTGAGGACTGGCGTTATTTCCAGCGGCAGCACCACGACCACCTCGTCAAACTCCGAACCCTGCGCCTTGTGGACGGTCATTGCGAATACCGTCTCGTGAGGTGGCAGACGCCCGGGCGCGAAGCTGCGTAGGCGTCCGTCCGGTGCTTGAAAAAAAACGCGCAGCAGGCCGCTGGATCGGGCGTCCACCAGCGCAATGCCAATGTCACCATTAAACAGTGCTGCCTGGTAGTCGTTGCGCACCACCATCACCGGTCGGCCCGGGTACCAACTGACTCGCGTATCCACCGCAAGCCAGCGACGTAGGCGTGCTTCCACCAGAGCATTGAGCTCATCGGCTCCGAGCGCCCCATGACGGTGCGCGCACAGCACGCGAAAGCGATTGAAGGCGGCCAACACCGCCGCCGGCGGTTCCTGGGCCGCTAGTGTCTGCAGGTAAGCGTTAAATCCGGCGCGAACACTCTCCTCAACGCCTGCACGCAGATCGCTACGGTCAACAAGCGTCCGCCAAGTAAGCTCATCCGATTGCCTCGCGCTGAGCAGTCTCACACAGTGGGCACCCTCTCCGGACTTGATAGCCTCGGCGAGCGCGCCGATGCCGCCGGTTCCGAAGCGAAAGCTCTTTCGCAGCATGACGATGGCATCGCCAATCGGCGCCTGCCCTACCTTCGCGGGTGGCAGCGACGCCTGCAGCAACCCGCCAAGACGCTCCCGGAACGTCGCTGAATAGCCTTCGGCGTCGGCGCAGATGTCGCCAAGCACCGCGCCCGCCTCCACCGAGGCGAGTTGATCCTTGTCCCCGAGCATAATGACACGGGCCGATGGCGGCAGTGCTTCCAACAGCTTCGCCATCAAGGCGACATCCACCATCGACGCCTCATCCATCACCAACACGTCCACAGCCAGGGGATTTCCCGAATGATGACGGAAGTACGGAGAACCGACACGGGCGCCCAGCAGGCGATGCAATGTAAAGGCGCTGTCTGGAATGGCGGCGGCGATCTGCGGCTCGATGGCCAGGTGCTGCTTAGCCGCGGCAATGGCTTCCTGCATACGTGCCGCGGCCTTACCGGTGGGGGCCGCCAGCGCGATACGCGGCGGATCCGCTGGCGATTGCTCAATGAGCAGTTGCAGGATACGGGTGACCGTGGTCGTCTTCCCAGTACCCGGCCCACCAGAGAGGACACAAAGGTGGCGCAGCACCGCCACCGCTGCCGCCACTTGCTGCCAGTCGATCTCACCCGCCGGCGACGCCGGGAAAAGCCGCCTTAAGCCGGCCCGCAGCTCCGAGACATCGACGCTCGCCACAGTGCGCGTGGCACGTGCTCGCAAGCTTTCGGCAATCGTGCGCTCATAGTGCCAGTAGCGGTAGAGGTAGAGCCGACCTGACTGATCGAGCACCAGCGGACGGTATTCTCCCTCCCGACCCACCACGGGGCTATCCACCAGCACCGCCAGCCACGATTCGAGAGGGGGGGCAAATAAGGCTATTTCGCTAGCGGCCGTGAACACCGGCCGCCCGGCGAGGGCCCGCAGATCCACGCACACATGACCTTGTCCAGTCCAATGGCTGGCGAGGCAGGCGGCGAGCACAACACCGGGTTCATCGCTCTTGCCTAGGCGCACCATCAGCTTGCTGAAGTGTACATCCACCTCGTTCAGAACGCCGCGCCGGCAAAGCGCTTCCAGCCGATCGAGCACGCTCTATTCCACCCTCTCTGCGGTCCCAGTCGACAAGTAGCGGTCGAGCGTTGTGACTAGCTTTTTGCAGGGCCGATCGGCAAACACTCCGAACGCCGGCCCGGTGGCGGGCGCCATGCCTCGTAGAAAGAGATAGAAGGCACCCCCGAAGTGCGTGTCGTATTGGTAATCCGGTAGGCGCTGCGCCAGATAGCGATGCACAGCCACGGTATAGAGAAGATATTGCAGAGAATAGGCTTCCCGAGCCATGACAGCGGACAGGTACTCTCGCGCGTAGGCCGACTGGTCGGGACCAAGCCAGTTCGATTTGTAATCGACGATGTAAAAGCGTGTGCCCGCCTGGAATACCAGGTCGATGAAGCCTTTCATGAAACCACTGCCGGTGAAAAACGAATGACCGCGCAATCCCTCTTCGAACAAAAAATCCTTGGAGCTCTCCGATTGGCGCAAGATTTGTCGAAGCGCCGTCGCCTCCAGGCCTGCGATCGGATAGTGGAATTCAAGCTCATTGAGGCGACGGCAATTAGGAACATTCTGAAGCCTGATCTCACCGCCATCATCGAGCGGCGTGGCCAGCACCTTCATCACCGCCTCAGCGACGGTGGCTACCCAGTCGATAGAAAAGCCGTGCTCGAGCAGGGCGCGTTCCACCACTTCTTGCAACAGCTGCGGCACACAGGCGCTAAAGTCGAGGCGTTCGAAAATGGTATGCAGGCACTGCCCGGCCTCGGCGCCCTTGGGAAAATCATGAATGCTCATGGCGTCTTCAACGGGTGGCGCATACTTCGGCAATAGCACGCCGGCATCGTAATCGGGGAGCTCGGCGCCCTGTTGGTGTGCCAACGCTGAGAAGCTCGTCATTCGCCACCCCGGCCTGATCGACCCGGTGAATAATCGAGGCGCAATCGATGCGGCCCTGTCGGCTGGCGGAGCAAAAGGCTCAGGCGTTGTCTGAGCAATCGGTTGAACTTGAATCGCTCCTTCGGCGGCCTCGGCAAGACGAGCCAAATCAGCGAGCAGCTGATTGTCGCTCTGGCTCTTAAAATGCTCAGCAACGGCGGGTATGGTGAGCTTTGCCTGCCGCTCCGAGGGACGATGCAGCAACCAGGCAAGCGGCGATATTTCGGCGCCGTTGGCAGCACCCCATACGAGATAGCAGCGATAACAGGCCCGGGTTAACGCCACATAAAGCAAGCGGAGACTTTCCGCAAGTTCTTCCTCCTCGGCCCAGCGCTGCGCTTCCGCCGGCGGTGAGGAGCCAAGAAAAAGCGTGGCTTGAAAATTATCGCGCCGATCGTGGAATGTCAGCGCATCAGCGGCTCCCGAGAGCGCTCTGCCGTCCCACAAAAACGGACAAAATACGATCGAATACTCGAGCCCCTTGCTCTTGTGAACCGTCACGACCTTGACCAGATGCTGGTCGGTCTCCAGGCGTAACTGCTCATCCTCCACAGCCATCGAGCGGGCCTCGCGACGCTCGGCCAGCCACGCCACCAGTCCATCCATGCCAAGATGGCGCCGCAAGCTCGCCCGCTCCAGAAGCTCCGCTAGATGCAGCACATTAGTTAGTCGACGCTCGCCGTCGGCAAAAGCCAGCAGTCTGGCTGCTACCCGCTCGCTCACCAAGACGTGACGAAACATGCGAATAAAGCCCTGATCGCGCCATAGCTCGTGCCACCCTTGAAACTGATCCAGCCGGCGAGCCCAGGCAATGTCGTCTTGGCTGAGCTCATAGAGCGTTTCCGCGCTTTCCCCCAGGAGATCCGTTGTCAAAGCGCCTTTGACCAAATGCTCCCGTGTTGGCTCGGCAACGGCGAGCAGCAAACGCTCGACATCCGCCGCCTGCGGTGACTGAAACACACTTTCCTGCACGTGCTGGACGCTTGGCACCCCGAGCGCCAGTAGCGCGGTGCGCACGGCTCGGCCCTGGCGATGGGTGCGCACCAGAATAGCGATGTCGCCCCCGGTGAGCGGTCGGTCACCGATGCGCGCGGCCCCGCGGGCACCCAAGTTCAGGAGCCGTGCCACCTCGGCGGCGGTGGCCTGGATGGCGCAGTGCTTGGCCAGCGTTTTTGTTATCGGTTTAGCGTCCGTCCCTCGCTCGAGGAACCAAATATGAAACGCGCCCGTAATGGCTTCGTTGTCTATTACCAACGGCGGACGCTCGTTATTGGCGGCGGTAGAAGGGAAGAAACCGATTTCCGCGACGACGAACGGCCGCGAGACGTTGGCAAACAAGACATTGATTGCGCGCACCAGTGCCGGGGTCGAGCGCCAGTTCGCTGCCAAGGCGAAGGTGCGCTGGGAGTCGCGTCGCGCCCCAAGGTAAGCAAACACATCGGCACCGCGAAAACCGTAGATCGCTTGTTTCGGATCCCCTACCAGAAATACCGGTAAGTTTGTTCGCCGATAGACGCGCTCCAAGATTGCGAACTGGATGGGATCAGTGTCTTGAAATTCGTCCACGAGAGCCGCTGGGAATCGATGCTGAAGCGACCTCGCCAAGCGCTCGCCACTGTCACCGTGCAAAGCGCGTTCGAGGTGATTGAGCAAATCGTTGTAGGACTGACGCGAAAGGACCTGCTTGCGGCGTTCAAGCTCGTCGTTACAATACTGCAGCAACTGATGCTGCAGTCCTCGGAGTCGCTCCTCGTAGACTACCAACAGCGCCTTGCCGAGCGACACCAGCTCATCGCAGGCATCGAACAACGGATGCTCTGGAGCCGAGGTATTTTTCTTCAGCGAAGCGGCAAGCCCCGTCGTCGTGAGTAGCTCCAGATCCTTGAGCCGCTTTTCATTACTAAACAGGGCGATGCTCGGCCACTCGACACAAAGCTCAGTCTCCAGCAGCCGCCCAAGTCGCACCACCGTGGCTTCCCGGTAGGTGTTGCGACGCAGCCCCGGCGACTCGTGAAGTAGCCGAAGGACCTCTGTTTGCGCCCTCCGGCATTGCTCCCGAACTTGACGAAAAGCACCGACAAATGCTGTCTCCAGAAATTCAGCATCGGGCGCCTGGTGCGGCGCGATAATGCGCAGAAACGGTTTCGCAATATGCGGCTGTACCCACTCAAAGAGCTTGTCGGGAGTGAGCCGCTTGTTGCAGATATAGTCGATGAAAAGCGGCGAAGCCGGGTAAAAGGTTCGGCGCCAGAAATCTTCGACAATGCCCTGCAACACCTCGCGCTCATCGGCCAGCACCTCTATCTCGAACGGCAACGCGCTTTCAAACGCATGGTCGGTCAGTATCCGTTGGCAAAAACCGTGAATGGTATGAATCGCCGCCCTATCGAAGTTGGACAGCGCGTCGTTCAGCAGGCGAAGCGCCCGGCCCCGAGATCCCGAACGCTCGATAAGCGCCGCCTCGAAAGGCGGTATTGCGCCCCCCAAACGAAGCGCCTCGCGGACGCCGGCGAGCCGCGACCGAATACGTTCCCGCAGCTCGGCCGTCGCCGCTCGAGTGTACGTGATGACCAAGATCTGATCGACGCCATACCCACCCTCGAGCACCAGCCGAAGGTAAAGTCCAGTGATGGTGTAGGTTTTCCCAGTACCGGCAGCCGCTTCGATGAGCGCTATGCCCTCGAGCGGCGCATCGAGTGGGTTCAGTGACGGGGTGGGCTCGGTGATCACGGTGCCCAATCATCTCGATGCGCAAAAATCGGTTGGAAAACGGCACCGGCCAACGCCATAAATTCTTCATCGAGCGGCTCGGCACTTCGGAAGGCCAGCTGGTAGTAGGGATCCTCGCCTTCGCCTCGGCCGTGCTCGGAAAACTCTGAGCCGATCCACGCATGTAGCGCCGCCGCTAAGGGATCAGTGCCGCTACGGCCCAGCGCCTTGGTGTAAGCAAAGGCGGCGCGAGGGAAGAACTGCAACGGACGCTGCAATCCGCGCCAATACAGCCCCAGCAGCTCTTCGAGATAACTCTGTGGCGCCGTCACCGGTTGCAGCCTCAGCGCTTGGTCTTCTGCAATCCAGCAGCTCACGGATCTCACGCCGGATGGGGACGCCTCGTTCAGCACCAGGTGGCAAATCCAATGGGACAGCCAATCCCGGGGTTGCAGCCTGGCGAGACGAAAACCAAACCGTCCTCCCGCTGTGATCCCGTTGAGGCAGCCAATCAGCCGAAAACCATTCACATGCAGTTCCACATCTAAGGTTTGAAGCGGTTCCGCTGGCAAGTGTTCTTGCAGACGGAGCGCGAATCCCTCGACCTCGCTCACCGCACTCCGAAACACTGACTCACCCACTTCACCGTGGGGCAAAGCGCCTTGAGCCCGAAGCAGCGGTTGCAGTTCAGGCAGCGACTTACGCTCCAGCAACCGCGTAAGAAGATACTGCAGAAGCCGCGCACGGTGCCGCGGATCAAGCTCGAACGGCTCCCGCGGCTCCATCAGCTCCGGCGTCGTGTCCAGCCAGAGATCCAATCGCTTTTGCAGTAGGTAGCGAGCAGGATTAGTGTAAAATCGCACCAGCTCCGCCACTTCAACAGTGCGCCATTGTGCGTCCGGTTCCGGCAAACCATCTGTCATGAAGGGGAAGGGTGATGCCAACGGCTTAGGACAGAATGAGCCGTTGTAGCTGAAGAGCCTCTGGTCACCCGTAAAGTAGCGTCTATCGAAGGGCTGCAACGGGTGGCGCGTAATGACGTGGCTGCGGATGTCCTCACCGGCCGGCGATGAAAAACCCTGTCCCAAATAGTCGAGCAGCTCGCTTACCAGCACTGACGGTGGGAGCGGACTGTTGTCGCGGATATCCTGCCCCGCATAGCTCAAGTAAAGGCAGCGCCGGGCGGACAGTAGAGCCTCCAGGAACAGATGATGGTCCTCCTCCCGGCAGGAGGGGTCTGCGCGGCGGACATCTTGTGCCATTCGGTTGATGCCGCCGGCAGGTTGCTGACGCGGTATGCTGCCATCGTTTAAGCCGATCAAGCACACCACGTCGAAGGGGATGCCGCTTATCGGCGCCATGGCGCAGAAAGTGACGGCGCCGCCAGGGAAAAAGCCGCCCTTTTGTAATCCCCGCAGATGCTGGCGCAGCGCCGATTTGACAACCGGCAGCGACACCGGCCCGGCGAAATCAGCGGACTGCGCACTTCGTTGCAGATCCGCAATAGCGCCCCGAATAGCCTTGATATCAGCCGACTCTGCGGGCGAGGGCGCAAAGAACCGCTCCAGGAGAGCGCGCAAGACATCGACCCACTCATCCAAAGAGCAATGGGCTGCGAGCACTGCGGACAGGTCAAAAACGCTTTCCACAAAGCTCTGCAGTCGCCCGAACAGTTCGGCGCGACTGCCCTCCACCGCATCGTAGGGCAGAATGTCGCAGAAAAATTGCTCGCCGTCGCCCGGCAGTGCGTATCCGAGCAACAGGCGATCAAGCCCGGCGCGCCACGTATGCTCGTTGACAGCAGGCAACCCCAGGGCGGCTTTGGCTGTTGCATCAACGCCCCAACGCACGGCCGTCTCCCGAAGCCAACCCTGAACCTCACCAAGCTCCGCATCCGTAAGCGCGAAACGCCGCCGCAGCGCGTCCACCTCGAGCAGCTTCAGCATGTCGGTGTTGGTAAAACGGCCGCCTGGAATGTCCAGCAATGCAAAAAAAGCTTCCACTACAGGACTCTGTGACAAAAGCTCGCGATCGGCAAGCATAAAGGGGATCAGTTGCCTTGAGGAGGCGACGAATACGGCCTCGACCAGCGGTGCATAAGGCTCGATATCCGGTGCCATCACCACCACGTCTGCGGGCGATAAATCCGGATAAGCATCGAACATCGCCAGCAGCTGATCATGGAGCACCTCCACCTCGCGCATGGCGCCGTGGCAGATATGGATCTGCAGCGAACGATCATCGGGCGCCACGAACATGGTGGTCAGCGGATCCATACCCCGATGGCGCCGCTCAAGCATGTCGGCTTGCAGTGTGCCGAGCAACGTCTGTGGCTGCAAGTGCGCAAACAACCCCTGCGCCATCGTGACCCGCTCCTGCAACAGGGCAAGGAAATCGCTTACCCGCTTTCCCCACGAAGCAAGCAAGGGATTTCCTGTATTGAGCGATGCCGCGCCGGGATGCAGAGTACCGCAGAGAGGAGCGCCGTCAGCTTCAATGGCAAGGGGTATCCAGCAGTGTCGACAAGGATTGAGCACAAACAGCTGTACCTCAATGCAGGTCGCGAGCCGCTCCAAAACCTGCAGGTAACTCGGCGGTAATGCTGAGACAGCAAAGAAAGCGACGCGCCTTGGAAGAGTTTCTGGATAGCTTGCGCCACCCTGCAGGGCATCTAAAAACTCCTGCTGCGCGCCAGCCCAGTGGCGACTATCGATAGACGCGGCGATAAAACGCCACAGCTCGGCTTGCCAATGCTCCTCCTCCCCGACCTCCCATTGACGAATCCAGTCGGGCCGATACACCAGGTAACAATCGAAGGCGGCCGCAATGTGGACGGCTAAAGCATATCCCTTGCGCTCATCACCCCCTCGCAAAAAATCGCGCACCGGCGCGAATGCCGGTGCATTCTTTAGCTTCTCCAGTGCCGCCAACACGCGCCAGGTCAATACGCTGGGCGCCAACGGCGAAGCACCCTGCAAATCCGGCAAGTACGCCTGAAAAACTTCCCAGATAAAGCGCTCTGGAAACGGGAACCGAAAATTAGCACACACTCCGACACGGCTCGCCAAGTGCAGCGACAGCCAGCGCGCCATTGCCTGGCTTGGCACCGAAATCGTCTCGGGCGTAAAGGGCGAATCGAGAGGCGTGGCGATCGAAGCCGCCAAACGTTCGGCAAGTGATTCTAAGCGGTTACTGTAGAAAACCCTAAGCATAAGAGCCGTCGAGATCGCGGGTCGCATCCGTTGCGCAGTGCAACAGCAGCGAAGCTTTGCCACCGTCCCACCGCTGGTGGCTGATCATCAGCTCGGTGCCGTTGCGCCGGAGGTGTGATAGAGCAGTTGGTCCCTGGAAATGTCATGCAATATACCGGTGAACTTGCGCTCGCCGGACTGCAAAAATTCACCGATGGACAGGTAAAGCGGAATGGTATGCCCCTCTTTGTGACGACCAGTCACGATCCGCCCGATACCGATAATATGAGCTTCGGCGGTTTCCAGGTAACGTCGGATGTACTCATCGTGCTGCTCGCGGTCCGGGCTCGCCATCAGCATGTTGACGTTACGCCCCATGACCTCTGCCGCCCGGTAGCCGAAAATTCGCTCCGCGCCAGGATTGAAGGCCTCGACCTTCCCCTCTTCATTGATAACGATAATGCCGTCGACGGCGGTGTCGATAATGGAGCGAAGACGCGCCTCTTTTTCCTCCAAATCTCGGACCTGAGTCGTCACCCGCTCGGCCAGCAAGCGAAAATTATCCGCCAGAATCCCGATCTCGTCGCCGCCGCCATAGGGCAGCGGGACATGGCTGTCACCGCGGCTAAAGCGCGCCACGGCACGGGTGATCTGACGCAGCGGCGCCGTCAGTCGGTGGGATACGAACAGCACCAGTCCGATACCGGCAAGGGCGAACAATAATGTATACGCGGCGCTACGCCGTCTAACGGCATTGACTTCGCTGAGCACGACAGCGCGCGCCGACGTCACGCCGATCACCAAAAATGTAGTCTGCTTCCCCTGGTCGATGACAAAGCGTTCAAAATAGCCAATCTGAGGTTCCTTTGCCTGCCATTGCACATCATCCAGCAGCATGGCTTCCTTGGCCCCGCTGAAAAGTGCTTTAGTCTGAGGCAGCTGTTGTGGCAGCGTGTAGCGGTGCCCGAGATCGAAACCGAAGCTTTTTGCGAGATCCGGGTGGCGAAGAAAATCGCCTTGTTGATTGGTGATGTACAGCGCGGCCTCGGGATCGACCAGATCATCGAGTACCTCAAAGACCAACCCCATATTGATGCTGATGTGAAGCACGCCGAAGCGGTTGCCAGCCAGCGTATCGACCGGCATCGCGGCACGCATGAGCGGCAGATGGGGCTCGATGATAAGGCCTCCGACGCGTTTTAGCGCAACCGGGGAAAGATAGAGTTGGCCCTTAGGCAAGGCCATCGCGCGACGGAAATCCAGAGCATTGTTCTGTTGGTTCAGCTGGCTTTCCGGCACGACGACGATCCCGCCTCGGTCGCGCTCAACACGCACCAGCTCGCGGGCATTGTCCGCACTTACCGTCAAGCCAATCGCCTGGTACCAGGGGCGACTCTCCAGGAATGCCTGGAAACTCGCTTCGACCAGCTCTCGGCGGGTCACCTCCGCTGATGTTGCCGCTTGTGAGGGCATCCCGCCCGCTTCTTTCGCGGCCATATTTTGCACCGCTGGCGTCCTAGTCAGAAAAGCGGCGTCGCTGCGCAGCGCCTGCAAGACATCGGTGAAACGAATCTGGACGATCTGCGCCGTGTGACTCAGCCGCTTGGCCGACGCATCCATCAACAGAACTCGGCTCCCCTCGGTGATGACAAGACCCACAATCAGCGTGCCCACCAGGGCCAGGGCAGAAAAAATGGCAGCAATCTTGGATGCGATTCCCCATTTCATCGTCGTTCGTCTATTCTCAGCTGTTATTTATAGGGCAGGGCTCGTGTCAGCACGCGAAACTTCAGCAGGGTTGTTCGCCTAGCGACCTTACGCCGACTCGCTTGACTTAAATTCCAAGCCCGCGCAAAGCAGTTGGCAGTAGAACTATTGGCCACAGCTTCGCCTACCGATGGCATGAAGTCTCGTCCACTCACTCCTGAAAAGGCGCTTTAACAATGAATACCTTCCTACAGAGTTGTTGTGCAACGGTGCTTAACCATAGGTACGTCGCCCTGGGCCAGGTTGATTTTAGTCGCCAATCTTTTCGACATAGTCTCGAACTGCGGTAATGATTTGAGCGAGTCGTGACTGCTCCGTGGCGTTAGTTGTACGTTCATACATCCCTTTGAGGTCACGCAAGTAAGTTTTTACCTCCGTGATCTGCGCGCCTGGCGGAAGCGACCTTAGCCACTCTGTTGGCGCCACCCGTAGCTCGCTTCCCTGCTCATCGGCGTTCTCTATCTCAAACAGAATGCTTCCAGCCATGCTCGGTATGCCCCCCACAAAGCCCTTCTAACCCCGGAAGTATAGGTTATTCAATGCGTCGGACCACCTGCAAGCGCAACGACAAAGCGAGCAAGGGCAGTGACAGCCACACCTCGGAGCCCTGGATGGTACACCACAACAGCACATCGGCTCGGGGCCCCTCACCCTTACGATAGTTCTATATCTGTTCTATCCTCTCAAGCAGCCTTCAACCTGCGTTCGCGTGGTTCCATGCATAAACATGTTCAAGCCTTGGTGGAGGCCAATTTGGTAGAACCCATGCATGGCAAACAGCGAGGCGTTCAGCTGCGGATACCACAACAACGCGAGCCCATACAACTGCCGTTACTCGGATTCATCGCTGCCGGCCATCCAATCGAGGCCACAGAGCTGCCCGAGCACATCGGGGTCCCACCACACTTACTGCGTGACAAACCATGCTACGTCCTGCAGATCAAAGGCAATTCCATGATCGAGGACGGCATCCTGGATGGAGATTGGGTCGTCATTGAGCAGCGCAAAGAAGCACGCAACGAAGAGATCGTCGTTGCCCTCATCGATGGATACGAAACGACCCTCAAGCGCATTGCCCAGCGCCCTGGAGAAATTGTGCTCTACCCGGCCAATCGAGATCTGCAGCCCATGACACTTGCTCCGGAACGCGTTCAAATTCAAGGGGTGATTATCGGACAATTGCGATCGTATCGCTAAGAAGCTATTTTGAAAATGTCACGAATGCTCTTGTTTTCCGTCCCCTTTGAGGGTCGTGGCACATTGAGTGAGGCAGATTATGCCGATTCAGCCGGGAGATGTCTTCGAAGCAGTCCTAAAACGGGCAGGCGCCGATGGTGAATCGAACCATCGTGAGCGAATCGCAGGATATCGCCTTATTATCTTAAGCGTTTCAGGCGAAAAAGTAGGGTATCAGCGGGAGGGAAGCGCGCCGAGTGAAACCACCCTTTCCATTCTGCAAGATGCCATACACCGCGGCGATCTAGTGAGAGTAATCGGCGAATCAGCTCGCTAGGGTTTAGAACAATTCCCTCTAAGAAGGGCGCGGGCGCCAGCAAAGTGATTTTTCAGGACCGGGCAGCTTCCAATAGCACCGGGATTTCCATCATGTTTCCCGAGCGGTAAATAGCAACCTGGACGGTGTCGCCCGCAGTGTAATCGTCCAGCAAACTGAGCAATTCATTGCTGGTTCGAACCGGCTTGCCGTCAATGGACTGAATGATGTCGCCCGCAATGATGCCGCCATCGGAAAGCAGTCGAGTGCCTCGCAATCCCGCTGCCGCCGCCGGCGAGCCAGGATTTACCGAGAGAACTAAAACACCTTGCACTTCAAGTTCCTCGGTTACGGCCTCACTTACCGCGTCGTCGATTGTGATGCCCAGTGAGGGGCGCACATAACGGCCGGAAGCAATAATCTGGGGCACTACCCGATTGACCGTATCGATGGGAACGGCAAAGCCAATGCCAGCATAGGCTCCAGAAAGGCTAAAGATGGCTGTGTTGACTCCGATGACGCGCCCCGCGCTGTCGATGAGCGGCCCGCCCGAGTTTCCTGGGTTAATCGCCGCATCCGTCTGGATAACGTGCTCGATAGTCCGGCCTTGTTCCGTCGGGATGGCCCGATCCAATGCGGAAATGACCCCGCTCGTCAAGGTATGATCCAGGCCAAAGGGATTGCCGATGGCAAATACTTTCTGGCCCACCTGTAGGTCACTGCTCACCCCAATAAGCACCGGTTCCGGACCTCCGAAGGGAACGCTAATGCGAAGCACCGCGAGATCGTGCTCCGAGCTCGCCCCCACCAGCACTGACTTGTAAACACGCTGATTGCTTAGCCGGACTTGTGCCGCCGCGGCATTTTGAATCACATGGTAATTGGTCACGATGTGTCCATGCTTATCCCAGATGAAACCGGATCCCGCTCCTTGAGGAACTTGTTGGACATTTCGCGACCATAGGTCAATGCCCCAGTCAGCGGTTGTGATAAAAACGACCGATGGACTCGCCCGACGAAAAATCTCGATGGCAGTCTGCTCGTCGCCTGCCAGATCGCCGCGGGATGTCACCGCCCGCGGCTCGGCCTCGAACGGTACCCACAGGGAGGCAAGCCATGGCACGCCATACCAAACCAGTAGGATGCCGGCGATGAGCAATGCTCCGAGGCGTAGGCGGCGGGTGGTAGCATCGGAGTTTTGAGTCTCAGGCATTAGATTACCTAGGAGGGCACGGCATCGATGGTCGTAACAGACGGGACGGATTTTTCTGCGCTGCTATTCTTCCATTCATCCCGCAGCGATTTGAACGCTTTCATAGAGGCTGCCGCGATGCGTCTGCGCCTGCCCGCCCCTGCTTCGGTCGTAGCCGAAGCTACCATTCAGCAACAATAGCCACTCAATTAAGGTCCAGCGCCGTTTAGAAGCGGGCGCATTAATGTTATCATCTCGTTACGAGAAACGGCGGCGCATAAATGACGAGATATGTCGTTGGCTTGGGCGGCTGCAAAGCACAGCGGACACATTCGCTCTGGGCTTGGACTGAGGGAGGCGCGTGATGAACGTAGAGCGCATCGGGGAAGTATGGGACTCACTTCATGGAAAACACTACGAAGTCATGGAGCATTTTTATCAACGCTTCTTCAAGCAGTTTCCTGAGTACCGGTCGTTTTTTCCCGAATCGCTGGATGCGCAAATGAGGAAGATGGTGCGGACCATCGGCTTAGTGGCGCGCGTGGCCGACAGCACGTCGGTGGTGGAACCGCACATCGAGCGCGTAGGCGATCATCACAAGCCCTATGGTCTACAACAGGAAGATCTTGAGAACTTCAAAACGGTTTTCATAGAGGTGCTCGGCGAGGAATATGGGAGTCAATGGGATGCGAACTATGCTCAGGCCTGGCAGCAAGCATTTGATGAGGTGATCATACCGGGCATGATGAAGGGGCTCGCCTCGAGCTAATTTCCTCGCGACAGCCCAGAGCACAGTCAAACGTCAGACGACTCTCCTTGAAGACAAGGATTCACGGTTTCGGGAGCAGCTGATGCACTGGCACCATCCCTGCACGCGGACGCTACCTGTTCTCGTGAATTGAAGGAGATCGCAGTGAAATATCTTTCCAATGCACTGGCGGCGGCTGCGCTTGCCACCATCATGCTCATGCCTTGGCACGCTGCAGGCGCCGTTAGCTCTGGCATGGTGGGGTCAGGATGGACTCCGGTGAAGACATACGCGCCGCCTTTATGGCGGCCGATAGCTGTACGCGCACCGGTTCCGTATTATGGCATGATTCCGCACCGGGCGTGGCCCCAACCTCAAGGCTGGGGCTATGCGGCGCGCAGATTTCCCATCGTTAGACCCGGCGTGATGTCGGTACGGCCTCTGCCCGTTGGAAGAGTGCCGCTGCCGCTTCGCGTAGCGCCGCATGGGCACTTTGCGTCAGCTTGGCAGCGGCCTGTTCCAGCCCGCTTTGGCCGTGTTCCCCGCGCCCGCAAGGCAGGCGGGGTCGCTACAGGCGCGGCATACCGCTTGGCGGCTGCGGGTCGTGCGTTCACTGCGCTCCCGAAAGCACGGCCTCCCCGAGGCTGTCGGGCCTTTTTTTGAGTTCGCTCAAAAGGCTGCACGTAGCCTCTGATACGATAGGCGCATCCTCAATGCCAAGCGTCTTTCATGACAGCTGACAAGCTCGCTCATCCCACAACCTGGCATGCCCTGTCGCGCAACGCAGCATGCAACAGGCTATCTACTCTAAGCCTGGCAGCCTGCGAAGCCTATCTCACGGGGTAGCTTACTCTATGGCATCCAGGGCACACTATCCCTCCTCTGCGAACTCAAGAGCAAGCCGCATCCGATGTTCATTAACATTCATCAGCGCCTTGATAGCGAGTTTAGCCCTCTGCTTCAATGACCTCGACACGCACCCGGGCCAGCCCACTGCTGTAAAAACCGAGCTTTTTAGCGGCACCGGCGCTCACGTCGATGATCCGGCCCTGAACGAAGGGACCGCGATCGTTTACGCGCAAGATCATTGAGCGGCGATTGTCTAGATTCGTGACACGCACGAAGCTGGGCAGTGGCAAGTATTTGTGTGCCGCGGTAGAACCCATGGGATCAAAGGCCTCACCATTGGCTGTCATGTGACCGTCTTTTTGACGCCTGGTTTCGTAGCCGTACCAGGACGCAATTCCCTCTTCACGATAGTGTTTGGCGCGTTTAACAGAGAAAGGAACGTAGCGCTTGCCCTTGACCACGTAGGGGGATGCTTTGACTCGCCCTTGGCGTATCGCTTCTTTGGGCGAGATGTTATCGATAGTTTCGATCTCCTCACGCAACAGCGGCCAGGTCAGGGGTGCCTTCACGACGTTAAAGGTGAATCGCCCCACGCGGTAAACTATCCTGCCCGTACCTATGCCGACCATGACAGCGGTCTTCGTGACAGTATAGGTGGCGCGAACAGTTCCCTTCGTCACCTGGTAAGCGCCGGAGACGAAACTGCACGCGCTGATTGGAACGAAAATGCAAAGGGTCGCCAGTTGCACGCTGGGGCGGAGCGCTCGCGGGTTGTTTCTCACCGTCATTACCGCTATGGCAAGCGTCGCTATTTCCAAAAGTAATTTCGGAGAGTGTTAAGAAATCCGGACAGTGACACGGCTGAAGCGTCTCCGGAAACACCAGTCACAGTCAACGGTGCGTCAGCTGATTAGATGCGAGCCAAATCCAATGCTCGGGCAGTTATTACACTGGGTAAAACGGGTGAAATATGCTCGCGACCACAAAGCAGCGATGGCGGTAATTAGAACGAGCCATTGCTGCAGAAGCCACCGACTGTATAAGCGCTCATTTTCTGCGGCCGCGTTCTTGCTAGCAATACCGGCAAACGCTGTTGTTACGTTCGCGACTTTAGCTTCGGGTTGGGGCTCAACCCTTAACTAAAAGTGAGCTTCACCAATGAGCGACTAGCCTTTATGTAGCTCAAAATCCGCCTTCAGAAGAAGGCCGACAAATTGTGCCGTGTTCAAGCACTTTGTATGAGCCGATACCCAAGGTATATCCAGAGGTGGCTGCTCGGTTAATGCAGCGACATTTGTTCGATAGAGGGACTCAGAAATGGCTTATCGATCATCAGCACATCCCAGTGCGTGTCCCAAACACTTCGTTGACCTTTCTTCCATTTCAATTCCTTTTCATGGGCTTTGGCATACTCCAGCGCTTCCCGCTCACTTTCGGCTTCAATGACAGCCGTCCAAGGCACGGTGACCTGCAAGGCTTTGTAAACAAGATACGTTTTCTTCCTCATTAGATTAACCTCCATCAATAGAAACGTCCTTGTTGTATGACGCCTTACAGCACTAGTTTCGAAGGATTGCACTGTGCCAGAGCACGATAAGGTAAATCCATCCGAAACAGAATGCTTCTGTTAAGATTTGTTGATGAATCAATATGTCAATTACTGTCTGGTCACTGCCTTATTTATCCGGGACGTAGCATGATAGTTGTGTATTAAATCGTCGCGCCTATACCCGTTGAAGCTCTGACGGAATTTGACAGCACAGCCGTAAGTTAAATCATCGCATTCGTTTCGGCAGGGGAGCAACCGGGAGTCGCATTAATGCAAGCATGTGAAGGGATTCGCGAGAAGCCGAAACGTAGGAAAGTTATCGTCCTGGAATAGACACACTTGACCTCCACCAAAAGGCAGCTCTTTTTGTGCCAAGACCATGTTGCACCTGCAGCCGCTGTCCTGCCTTACCCTCTCGCATCCAAGGTGCCTTCGACACTTCGCGAGATAACAGCGCGGGCTAGGGCAGCCCCGACGCAACGATCATGGAATAATGCTCGTGGCAGTTAGCTTTTCCGCCAGTCGATAAAGCCGCACCACCGGCCTCGCTCGAAATAAATGCCGATCCAAGCGGCTACGGCGCAGCTTAACGATGCTTCCTCATTGTCACGAAAACTGATGTAGACAACTTCACCCCTGTAGCCAGTTGCTCTTCTCACCTGCCAATCAAGCTCTCATTGCTCGAGCGAGTCGCGTACCAAATCGGGCAACATCATCCATTCAATTGCTGCACTAACCGCGACAGCGTCTCGCGCATCTGCCGATGCTGCTGTTCGAGGTGCTCGCGAACATGGGTGCGCATGATCAGTGTCAATTTATCTTACACGGTATCGCTCGGCGGTCGGAGCGACACAAGTCTCTGACGCGTGTGACATTATCACATGAGCCACCTGCAATGCGATGGTGAAGTCAACGTAATTTTTGACACTCTTCTCAATTCTGCCGTGATCAAAAACGGTGGCGTTTGCAGAATATTTTTCCGCAGTTTACAGCCACGCCGACTAGCTGCTTTAACCCATTGATAAACCTAATCCTTACCGATGGTATGGAGGTTGCTTCAGGTTCGCCAGCCGATTGGCAAAGAAGGTCTTGACCCTGGAACGGGAATCTGGCATCAGAAAATCGCATTGACGCTGCTGGCAAAAAAACCTAAAAGTAAGGAGGCTTACACATGCTACCTGATGCGGAAAGTCGGAAATTCAACAGTGGGGGCTCCTTGGAACGGTCAACTCCTAACCCGAGTACAGATCAAAGGAACTTCCCAACTGCCTGAGCAAGGGAATTCAAACAAATGACACGAAAAATTCGCAACAGGAACTGTCAAATAAATGCGCAACGCCATAAAGCTGAGACAGGACTCGGGTGCGGTCCTGTGCACAATCAGAATCGAAAAGGTCTTGCGTCTCATGGCGACAGAGGGACCGGGCGTTATACGGGCAATATGCCGCTTTACGCCGCGTTCATGATTTGTTTTGCATTGAGTCTGATCACTCTGCCATTCAGCCAGACCGAAGCCCGCTACGCCTCGATCGTCATTGACACGCAAAGCGGTGCGGTACTGCACGAAACAAACGCCGATACCCGAAACTACCCTGCTTCTCTAGTGAAGATGATGACGCTTTACCTGACCTTTGAGGCGCTGACACGCAACCGCATCCAGCTAGACCAACGGCTCGAGGTCTCCAAGCGCGCCGAGGGTATGGCACCTTCGCGATTAGGGCTTGGACGGGGGCAGACGATCCGTGCTGAAGAGGCGATCCTTGCTATCGTTACAAAATCCGCCAACGACGCTGCGGTCGTGCTCGCCGAGGCGCTTGCAGGAAGTGAGATCAAATTTGCGCAAATGATGAATGAGAAAGCGCGCGAGCTGGGCATGAAGCGCACCACGTTTCGCAACGCCACCGGCCTGCCCAACCGCCGCCAGCTCAGTACCGCCCGCGACATGGCAACCCTCTCCCGAGCATTGCTGCTGGATTTTCCCCAGTATTACCACCACTTTTCCGTAACCGAGTTTCGTTACCATGACCGCACGTATCACAATCATAATCGGCTGCTCGAGAACTATAGGGGCGCCGACGGCATTAAAACCGGCTATACTCGCGCTTCTGGGTTCAATCTGGCAGGCTGCGTCAAACGCGGCGATCACCGCTTGATAGCAGTCGTGTTTGGCGGAAAAACGGCGAAATCCCGTGACCGGCATATGATCAAATTGCTCGACCGCGCTTTTGCCAGCATCGGCACCGTGGCCAATGTCGTATCGTTAAGCACTTTATCCAGCAGCGGAGCCATTCAGGAAAGCCGCCAGCATAGGCTGGCGCAACAGGACGAAGACAAAGACACCGGCAAAGCCGGTGCACCGATGGCCCGGTATGGCGCGCAAGTGGGTGCCTACTATCGCTATAACCAGGCCGCGCGTGCGGCCACCCATGCAGCGCAACGCCTGCCGGAGTCTTTCCATGAACCTTTCCTGTGGATCCCAAAGGTGCCAGGTCGCAACGGATCCCTTTTTCTGGCACGCCTGGTTGGTTTGACAAAAAACGATGCCAAGCAAGCTTGCCAGTACCTAAGAGCCGCCGACATCGATTGCCTGGAAATAAAGGCGACGCCACCCACCAGCGTTGCCCTCAACTAACGGTCGAACCGGCGACACCGAGATGCGGTCAAGCGTGCGCCCACGATTTACCTTGTGTCGCGCCATAGCCCCTTATTTCAGATAAAATAGCCCTTGCGATGCAACCTGCTACAGGGCGTTTGCAACATGCTCGTCGAACCCATTCCAATGGCCAATGCCGAGGTTTCCTTGTATCGAGGGGTATTTTCCGCAAGCGAGCACCATCAGCTATTCCAGTCCCTGCTGCACAACATCCCTTGGCAGCAGCACACGGTCACCGTCTACGGCCGCAGTCTTCCCGCACCGCGCCTTAGTGCCTGGTATGGCGATCCCGGTGCCAGCTATCGGTATTCCGGTCTGCGTTTACAGCCTTTGCCCTGGATCCAGACCTTGCTCGAGGTCAAAGCCGCTGCCCAAGCCTTGGCGGGCGTTGATTTCAACAGCGTGTTGTTGAACCTTTACCGCGATGGCCGAGACAGCGTCGGTTGGCACAGCGATGCCGAGCCTGAGCTCGGCCGAAATCCCGTGATCGCCTCGGTTAGCCTCGGTGCTGTGCGCCGTTTTTTGTTGCAACACAAAAAACGAAGAGACAGCATCGCTCTCGCACTGGAGCCGGGTAGCATGCTGTTGATGCGCGGCACCACTCAGCACTTCTGGCGCCATCAGCTCCCAAAAACGGAGCACCGGGTCGGCCCGCGGATAAATTTGACATTTCGGATTGTCCAGTCATCTGGCGGTGCCCCCAAAACGCATGCCGAAAAATCGGCCTCGGCATAGCTTGCACCGTGCGACCGGTCCAATCTGCAACGGAACCCTACCCGTGAGGTGCCGTCACAAACTGACCAGCGTCTGAATTTACGGCTATCGATGATCACTGCCGTTACCCGGTCTTGCGGCTGTTCGGTCAAGTACTCATGTTGGGATAACACAGGAGCCTAGCCATTACAGTGAAGAAGGTACTTTCCATCGCCGGCTCTGACTCAGGAGGTGGGGCCGGGATTCAAGCCGATCTCAAGGCCATCACTTTGCTCGGGGGTTATGGCATGAGTGTTGTCACCGCCCTCACCGCGCAAAACACCGTCAGCGTGCGCGCCATACAGACAGTTACTGCGGAATTCATCGACGCCCAGCTCGAAGCCGTGCTTTCCGATATCGGCGCCGATGCGGTGAAAACGGGCATGCTGGCCACTGCGGAAATCGTGCATGCCGTTGCCGCTGCGTTGCGACGCCACCCGATCGAACGGCTGGTTGTTGACCCGGTTATGATTGCTAAGGGTGGCGAGCGTTTGCTCGCTGAAAAAGCCGAGACGACGCTCCAGCGGGAGCTTTTGCCGCTTGCCTACGTAGTAACCCCCAATCTCCCGGAGGCTGAGTCGCTATGTGGGTTTCCGGTGCGCAATCTAGAAGAGATGAAACATGCCGCTGCGCGCCTTCATGAGCTGGGCCCGCACAATGTGCTCATCAAGGGCGGGCATCTGAGCGGCAACGCAGTGGATCTGCTGTTCGACGGTCGCGACTTTCAAACCTTCGAGAGCCCGCGTATCCCGACCAGCAACACCCATGGTACCGGGTGCACCTATTCGGCCGCGATCGCGACGCTTTTGGCGCAGGGACACACCCTCAAAGATGCTGTTGCGATCGCGAAGGACTTCGTCACCCGCGCCATCGGGGCGGGCTTTCCTTTGGGCGCCGGTCATGGCCCCACCAATCCGTTCGTGTGGATCTCGCGCCAACTCGATCGTCCTAGGGTCCTAACCGCCCTCGATCAGGCCTATGAAACATTGGCCAATGAAGTTCTTGGCTGGATCATCCCCGAGGTACGCTCCAACTTTGGTTATGCCATCGAAGGTGCCTGCGG
The DNA here is from genome assembly GCA_049282355.1 of Gammaproteobacteria bacterium. GTDB lineage: Bacteria > Pseudomonadota > Gammaproteobacteria > HK1 > HK1 > JAGTVB01. The sequence continues at coordinate 32,649 of JBAPTW010000018.1, forward strand.
CCGGGAAGACGTCGCCGCCTTTCCCGGACGACTCACTGAAATAAAAAACCGGATCATTGCCGTTCGCCGACCGGAGTTCGGCGGCTCCCGCCACATCGCCCGCGTCATCCTCGCTGCCATGCGCCACTGTCCCGAGCTTCGCTCTGCCATCAACATCCGCTACACGGCGGATATTCTGGAAGCTTGCCGGCGGTGTGAGCTGCGGGTTGCCTCCTTCAGCCGTACCGATGAGCCGGCGGAGGTGAAGCGGCGCGAAGGATCGACCCTGGAGTGGGGCACCGAGCACGCGTTCAGCGGGTGCACCGAGCCGCCGGACGTTGTCTATGACGAGGGCGAGATCGGAAAGGAGCCCATGATCCGGCTGTTTGGCAAAACACCGGACGAAGTAGTCGATAAGCTAAAGCGCGTTGCCAAACAATATCTCAATCCGGCCGGTTACTAACATCCTTGTTGATAGCGCCGTCGTGAGAGCGTGGCACGACTTACGACGTTCTCAGTAACTTGCCGCGGCTCCGACCTCCCTGCGCCTGGGGCGAGTTCATTAGCTGCTGAGGCGCAGTGCTTTGATGACCGGCGCTGTTGCCGGCCGCACCCCACGCCAGCGATAAAACGATTCTGCCGCCTGCTCTACCAACATTCCCAATCCATCCACCGATTTGGCGGCCCCATGAGCTTGCCCCCATCGTACGAAGACCGTCGGTCCGTTCCCATAGGCCATGTCGTAGCAAACGCCACCGGCCAGCAGGATCCTCTCAGGGAGGACCGGGACTTCCCCCTTAAGACTCGCCGCAGTGGCATTAATGATGAGATCGAATTCCAGGCCCTCCAACTGCGACAAGGAGCACGCCTGCACCGGTCCTTGCGCCACAAAATGCGCCACCAGCTCGTGTGCCCGGGATGCGGTGCGGTTAGCGCAGATCAGTTGCTGCGGTCGTGCCTCTAGCAGCGGACCGAGTACGCCCCGAGCGGCACCGCCCGCGCCGAGTAGCAACACGCGCTTTCCCTCCAGGGAAATGCGGTGGTTTTCGCAAAGATCACGGATGAGGCCAACGCCATCAGTGTTGTCGCCGTGGCATCGTCCGTCTTTTGCAAACCAGAGTGTATTAACAGCGGCCGCCTGTTCGGCCCGGGAAGTACGTACTTCAGTGAGCGCAAAGGCCTCCTGTTTATAAGGCAGCGTGATGTTAAGGCCCATTCCACCGGCCGCCTGAAAATTCGCGACTGCCCGTGCAAATTCTCCCGGCGGCACCCGAATGGCGCTGTACACGAGCGACTCACCGGTCTGCTTGGCAAACCGAGCATGGATAAACGGTGACTTGCTGTGGGCAACGGGATTGCCCATGACGGCGTATCGGTCCGGCATTAGCGGTCGACTCATGACCAAGCAATCAATCCTCGCAGCATTGTACGCCAGTCACTCCTAAACAGATCACCTTCCCAACTGCTCCTCTTCACGCCCTTGCCGAACCGGTTAGCGCACGCTAAGGTGTTATCATCAACATTTGCGTGCCTCGGACGCGGATCATCATTCACTCAGGAACACCTTATCTGGTAGACGGAGTTCCCAATGCTCAACCCAAAGTTCATCGACGAGCTGACACGAAAGATTGTGGACACCTTGCCGGAGGGAATCGCTCAGCTCCAGAACGACATTCGGAAAAACATTCGGGCAGCCGTTGCGTCGGCATTCGAGCGCATGGATCTGGTAACGCGCCAGGAGTTCGATGTGCAGGCCGGCGTGCTAGCGCGAACCCGTGAGAAGCTCTCCGCGCTGGAGGAGAAGGTTGCCGCGTTGGAACAGGAAGCGGCCAGCGGCCAGCCCAAGAGCCGAAGTAAAGCAAGCCCCAAACGCGAAAGCTGAGAGTTTGTGAAGAAAACCGTAGCGAGCGACCCGCATCAATTCTATGCGGGCTGTTCTGTTATTCACGTTTCGGGAGCAAACCCTTGAGCTCCGGCCTTACCGATTCTCCCGGGCGCCCCCCCCACTGGAGGGCATAGCGGCGATCGGGCAGTCGCCAGACGCGCTCATGCACCTCGTCGACGAGGTGCGGATCGGTAAGCAATATCTGGCGATCTCGCGTGCCGAGTGCGTGGACACCGATCCGCAGCGTGTCATCAAGCAGCTGACGGCGGGCCGCTGCAATAGTCGGCGTCAGCGAGCGAGGCCGTCCGAGCAGCGCGCAGTGCAGTGCATTCACGCCGGGGTCGACGATGGCACAAACCACGCTATCCTTCTTCACCGCAGGTACCCAAGCCGCGACGCCACGGTAGCCTACGAGGTTATCCTGCAAATCGACAAGCTCCTGCGGCGGTTCGCTTTCCTCAGGAATAAGAAACAGCCCCCACCGCCGGGTGCGCTCACCCAGGCTAACACGGCTGGAGTATACCGACACCGGCACGGACAGGATAAGCGCACCGATAATCGGCGTCACCCACCAAAAATAATCGGGGTTCAACCAATAGAGGCTGATTCCCCAGGCGCTGGCAAATACTGTATCAAAACCGTGGTAGCGAAGCGCCACACGCCAACTCGTCTCGGCGTCTTCACGCCCCTGTGAACGCCAGGTCACGCTGCGACCGAGCACCGTTTGCACGACAAAACGGCTATGGAACACCATGCGGATCGGCGCGAGCAGGCTCGATAAAAGGATTTCGAGTAACATGCTCAGGGTCAGCCGGAACATACCGCCATACGCTTTGCGCCGGTGCCACTTGAAGACGATCAGCAAGATGCCGAGCACCTTGGGTAGAAATAGGATTGAGGCGGTGACAGCGAGCAGCGACATCGCCCAGTCGGGCTGCCACACCGGCCACTCAGGAAAAAGGCTCGCTCCATTCGGAAAGTAGTCTGGAGGGCTCATCGCATTGACGATGGCCTCGGTCGTGCTCACGGTAAGGAAACCGAACCACAGCAACGCCGACACGTAGGACAGTACGCCGTTGATGAACAATGCGCGATGGGCACCGAACAGGCCCTCACTGAACAGTAACCGCAGGTGTTGCAGGTTGCCCTGGCACCAGCGGCGATCGCGCTTCATCTCCTCCAGCAGTGTCGAAGGGACCTCCTCGTAACTGCCACCGAGATCGAAGGCGAGCCAGAGCGACCAACCGGCCCGCCCCATGAGCGCCGCTTCGACGAAATCGTGGCTGAGAATCTCACCGCCGAGGGGTGGTTTGCCCGGAAGCCGTGGCAGGGCACAATGCTCCATAAACGGCGCAATACGGATAATGGTGTTGTGACCCCAATATTGGCCGTCACCAAGCTGCCAGAAATGCAGCCCGGCGGCGAACATCGGGCCATATAGACGACCGGAGAACTGTTGCACGCGGGCAAGGAGGGAGTGGCGGTTTACGGCAATCGGTACCGTCTGGATCATACCGACCTCCGGGCGCCTTTCCATCATCTTCACCAAGCGTACCAGCGTGGATCCCGCCATGACGCTATCGGCGTCGAGCATGATCATGTAGCGATACGATCGGCCCCAACGCCTGCAGAAATCGGCAACGTTACCGCTCTTGCGTTTCAACCGCACGTGGCGGCGTCGGTAAAAGATATGGTCAAAGCCATTGACCTCCCGGCACCAAGCCGCCCATGCTGCTTCTTCTTTCACAAATGTGCTCGGGTCGTTACTGTCGCTCAGAATAAAAAAATGAAAGCGCTCAGATGCACCGGTGCGTTGCAGTGACTGATAGATCGCCCGCAGGCCAGCAAACACGCGATCCACTGGCTCCTCGCAGATCGGCATAACAATGGCCGTATGGGCTTCGGGGGCAATAGCGGGGGGAACACCGAAAGCAGCTGCGTCGTCGGGGTCCAGGTTCGTGATCGCAAAGCGCTTGCGCCCGCCGATGAGCGTGAAGAAGCCCATGACTGCGGTCCAAAAACCGATTGAGATCCAGCCAAATAGCGCACCGAAGAGCAAGACTATCGCGGCCTCGAGACCCGTTCGGCCTTGGTGCGGCAAAACGTCGATCATGAACCCGCTAGCGACAATGCTCGGGATGAGCACGAGCACAAATAGAAGCAGGCGGCGCCGGTGGGCTACGTGCACCCAGGGCAACGTGCGCCGCAAGCGGCGCAGCGGGCGCTTCTTGCCGGGCATCACCTGCCCGGGCCGGCGAAATATGTTGATGAAGAGGCGGCGAAAAAACCGCCGCTCAATCGGGTCGGGCACCATGTGCCCCCGATTGAGCGGCGGCATAGAAGTAAAACGCCCGCACTGCGCCGTTGCGCTGACATCCGTGGCCACGCGGTCGCCACTAAAACGATCCGACAGATAAGCATCCAATCGCCACGCCAGGAACTCATCCATGGTGGCCAACCACGATCTCGATGCGCTCGGATAGCGCACGGGTAGTAGGCGGCGCAGAGCGCGCAGGGTTTCGGCAATCGCGTCGCCGTCGGCCGGCCACGAATGCTGCGCCAAAGCGCCCTCGATTGCCTCATCGACCAACGCTGCGTGGTCAGCCGCGGGAATGCCCATCGCGTCAAGGTAAGCAAGTGCTCGAGCGTGCGCTTCTTCCCAATTCTGCAGCAGACGCTCGGCCGGCACCTCAAACACATGGTCTGTGCCCAGACGGTCCGGTGCAATATCATGAATGGCCGAGCGGCGGCCTTCGTCAGTCAGGTAGGACGACATATGACCAGGTTTCGGTAAGGGTATCACCGCCTTTATCGAGATAGGCGCGCAGTTCTACAGGATCATCGCCTTTGGGGCGCATCTGGAAAACGAGTCGCCATGTTCCGGTGATTGGATTCTTCACCACATGCTGATCGAGCAATTGGCCCGCCTTACTGGGGACGACACTGATCACGCCTCTCAACACGCGCTCGGCCGGCAATGACTTAAGCTTTTCGCCGGCAAAATCGACCACGAATCGGTACCCGCCTTTGATTGTGCCCCGATCACGGCGGGTCGCTACGACGCGACCGGCCGGCGGCCGGCGGCCATCATCGGCATACCAATACATGGCGTATGAGAAGGGGAAGGGCTGGCCCGGCTTTGGCCGCTTATCCGGTACCCAAAAAGCGGTGATGTTGTCATTCACCTCAGAGTCCGTGGGGATCTCGATCAGCTCTAAGTGACCTGCTCCCCAGTCTCCCGAGGGTTGGATCCATAAGCTAGGCCGCGTCTCCGCACGCGTCTCCAAGTCCTGATAATGGTCGAAGTTGCGATCACGCTGCAAAAGGCCAAAGCCCTGAGGATTGTCCATCTTGAAGGCGCTGACATGTAAGTCACGCGGATTGTCGAGGGGACGCCACAACCACTCGCCGCTCTGGAAGTGGAGCAACAGGCCATCGGAGTCATGCACCTCGGGACGAAAGTCGTCGAACCGGCCCCGGCTGTTCTCGCCGAAAAAGTACATACTGGTGAGCGGGGCTAAGCCAATCTTCTCGACTTCGCGCCGCAAGAAAAGCTGAGCATCGACGGTGACAATCGTCTGGCCGCCGGGGCGAATAAGGAAACGGTATGCGCCGGTGAGGCTCGAGCTGTCGAGCAGCGCGTAAACAAGCATGTCCTTCGCCCCCGGCGCCGGGGCGACCAGCCAGAATTCCTTAAAGTAGGGAAACTCTTCACCGGAACGCACTGCCGTGTCGACGGCTAGGCCGCGTGCGGAAACGCCAAACACCTCGTCATGGCCAACGGCGCGGAAGTAGGTAGCGCCGAGAAAGACGATCACTTCGTCAAAGTAATTCTTTGTCTTAAGCGGATAGTGCAGACGGAAGCCCGCATAGCCTAGATCTTGCGGAACGCGGCTGGCGAATCCGGTATTGCCATAGTCGAAATAACTGGGCGAGAACGGCACCTGATGTACGCCATCCGCCTCGACCGCGTTCACTGTCACGGTTCGATCGTAATAGAGGCCGGGATGAAAGAATTGGACTTGGAATGGCGACCGGCGCTCGCGCCATAACGCCTGATCCGGTCGATAGCGGATATTGCGCCACTGGTCATAGCTGATTTTCCGCAACCACTCTGGGACTGTCTCGCCAGGATCTTTGAATGGCTCTTTGGCAAGCTTTGCGGCGCGTGCTGCAACATCCTCCATGCCAAACGCCAGCGCCGACCCAGAAAACGCCGTCCCCACTACCAACGTCACGGCTGTCACGATCGCCAGCCACCCGCGTCGCTCGATCGCACGCTCCACGGAAACCTCCCGTTTGTTTGTCAACTGTTTGCGCAAAAATCCCACTTCATTCCCATCGTGTTGCTCCGCGGTGGGGGTGAGTTGTCACATTCTAACTAACAGCGCTTTTCTGGCGCATTCCTCTCAGACTTTCGCAAACCCCGGCTAGCAGTCATATAGTAGCGGACTCCAAGATAATGCCCAATCATTGCCATCGCCTAAGCTTTAAGGTATTGAGGTGAGATTTGATATTGTTTGCCATGAGAGACCGCCTCTTGGGCAACGGTGCTAAGGTTGCCTAGCCAACGGACGACTGTACCAAGGGATAAGCGCGTCCGCTCCTACGGCGCCTTGGAGTCCCAGGTGATCAAGACTGCACATATCCGATAGAAGAGGCGAGCTGCGAGCACCACCCGACGCCGCTATCGAGCCACGCGGCCAAGCGAACGACTTCGCTATAGGGGGCAGTCATTCCCAAGAAGAAACCGCCGTATTCCTTCTGCATCGTCCACCAAGAGATTAAGCCGCAGTAGCGGCACTGCTGGCACCTGCGCTCCGAGTCGTTATCATTGTTGGTAATGGCTGCGATGACGAATAGACTCTGGTCGCTCCTCTTGTTGACGGCTCGGGACGCATGACTGCTCACGGCTATCGCAATGCGTTGCCACCTGGCTATAAGCTGCTGTGGTACCGGATGGAAGACGTCCTTGGGCAGGGCGGTTTTGGTATCACTTACCTCGCCTGGGACGGGAATCTCAAGATCTGGGTCGCGATCAAGGAGTACCTGCCGGCCGATCTGGCGGTACGAGGAACCGATCACATGCTGCATCCCGTGGCCGATGACCGCAGCGGCATGTATCAATGGGGACTGGAAAGGTTCCTCGAAGAAGCACAGACGCTGGCGCAGTTCAGCCATAAGAACATCGTGCAGGTCTATACGGTCTTCAAGGCCAACAATACCGCCTACATGGTGATGCGCTACGAGGAGGGTCAGAGCCTGGCGGCAAAGCTGAGGAACCCTCACTTCTGTGACAACGCAACGGAGGCGAGCCTCCTGAAGCTGCTTTTCCCGCTGCTCGACGGACTTGCAGCCGTCCACGCAGTGCATCTTATCCACCGAGACATCAAGCCGGCCAACATCTTTATCCGCAAGGATGACAGCCCGGTGCTTACGAGCTTCGAGTTGCAACAGGTACGGAACAAGGGTCGCCCAATCATCGCTGGCAGGTTACTGTGAATGCGCCTTCAGTGCAGTGGACCCAGACCGAGGTCGAACAGTGGCTCGCGGGCGTGCGACGCGCTCTGGAACAGCGCGATGTCGCAAAACTCAAAGAACTAGGGTATGTGCACTCGGTGCCCGAAGCAGCCGATCTCCTGAAGCAACTTCAGGCTCGGCAAAAGCTGCAAGTGGTGCTGCAAAACGTACGGGTCGATCTCGTCGGCGATCACGTGCTGCTCAGTTTCGAGCGGGTCGATCGCTGGTACTACCCGAAGAGCTACTCGATGGTCGTCGACTACTCCAGCCATCAAGCAACCCTGGTCCGCCAGGGCTGCGCATCGCTTATCGCGGCAAGGTAGTTTTTCCGGGCCTCATCAGTAGCGAATACGGCGCTCCCCACTAGCCCAACTCGTCACCGAACGGTTCACCGATGATAGTTACTGCTCAATCACAACCTCTTGACCCGCCTCGACTTCAACTTCTACGGGCACTTTATAGAATTCAAGTCTGTAACTACCGGCAGGTACTGTCAGCGGTTGTTTGATAAAAATCATAAAACTCCCGACATGTTTACCAGTCTGCTGCTCGTAAACATTAATACTTTGTATGGGGTTGCTGAAGTCAGCGACTTTGATAGTGCCAATCGCTGTTTTTATTTTAACGACCTTCTTTTGGGGCGCGGCAGGCGGCGCCTCGGCCTTTTTCACGACCTCCTGCTTGACTTCGGTGAGCGCCACCGTCAGCTGCTCGGCATTATCCGCGCTGAAGTATTTGCCTTCACCGGCCTCTGCGATACAGACGAGCTAATCGCGCTCTTCCTGGTTCACATCGAATCCGACGACATGCACGCGCACATTGATGCCCTGATCGCATAGGGAGCGCACCAGGATCTCCCGCACAGGTTTCCTTGCCGTCGCTGATGAGCACCACTGTGGTCTCTTCCTCGACCCCTTTGAGCCGCTCGCCCGCCACTTCGAAGGATTGGGTAATGGGCGTCTTGCCCTTCGGATTGATAGCGTTGATTTGGTCGATCACCGCACTTTTGTCGCTCGCACCCACAGGCACCATCATTTCGATGTCGTTGCAATCCCCTTTGGCTCGGTGCCCATAGGCTTCGAGCCCCACCTGTGTGCCTTCGGGCAGCTCGTTGATGAGGTTCGCCATCACCTCGCGTGCCACCACAATTTTCTCTTTCCCTTCCACCTTCCCCCACATGCTCCCCGAGGCATCGAGGATAAAGAGCACCTTGGCGCCCGACGGCGCTGTCTGCGCCTCGCTTCACGCGGGTACGATGAATAGCGCACCGCCGAGAAACGCCATCGAAATGACAGTGAAAAGCAGGGACACAACGGCTTTCGAATTCATCACGCTCCTTCCCAGGTTAGTGCTCAAGATTGTTCTCTAGCGTTAGCAGCCCAGTACCGTGCTGAGCAACAAATATCCTACCGCAATGGCAACCGCTCAGTGAATTATTAACATCGTTAAGCGCTTGATGGCAGATGTGACCATGGAATGGAACGGGATACCACGCAAGCCCAGCCTGACGCCTGGGCGGTCAAACCGCCCAAAAAAAGAAATAGGGCTAACTAAAACAAGGTGAGTTCGACGTAAGGGATTGGAACACTGCCTCACAAGTGAGTGTATTATGGGGTGAGATGATGCTGGGAGAACAAAGAGGCGGTGGTGTTGGACTGGGACAGAGTCTATTCCCAGGCGCCTTTCGAGCAGCTCTATGAGCGGGGCGTGCAGCTCATTACCCGGCGGCGCAAGAACATAAAGAACAAGCTGATGTCGCTCGTTGACAAGCTGTTGCTTCGCAAGCGCGCACTCATCGAGACTGTCAACGATCCGCTGAAAAACATCTCCCAGATCGAGCATACCCGACACCGCAGTGTCGGCAATTTCCTGATCAACCTGGTGGCAGGCCTCGTCGCCTACACCTATCAGCCGAAGAAACCCTCGCTAAATCTGCGCCCCGATGAGCTCTCTCAGCTTCCAGTCTTGGTCTAGCGTTACGTCGAACTCACGTTAAAACAATGTCATCTGTTCCCTAATTTCTTGACGACCCGGAGGCTAATAAGGTACGTATTAGGTCGATGACGGACGAAGCAACGCCACGACGGAATCCAAGACCCGAGAGAAAGACGTGGCCGTGAGTTGCCCAGCTTCGACACGATCAGTTGCTGGTGAGCAGTGAACAGCTTACCGGGGCGGGCGTAGCTATTGAGTCTCAGAGTGCCCGTCTGAAAATCTGTGCTGTCGAGTGGGACAGCGCGCGCATCGGCGTAAGGCTTGCTCGTAATCTGGCACAGAATCCAGTCTCCCCGGCCAGCATCAGCCAAGACCACCGCGGGGCGCCGCTTTTAGCGAGACAGGTCAGAGAAGGGAAACGAGATAAGAACTACCGCGCCGGCTGCAGATGGGACCACGCGGCGTCCTCCTCCGGCCGGTTCCAATCCTCCGCCAGCGCCGCCTCGCTGAGTAGAGCCGCTTCGCCAGGATGCGCGACGGGTTCCTCCTCCAAGATGGTCACCAGCGCCCGCCGCTCGCCTCCAAGCGCCACCGGCTCCAACAGGCGCACCCGGCCGTGCTCATCAATCACGGCCTCTACAGTTCGGATCATCTGCCACCTCCTAGACCCAAATTCTACCTCTACTGAATGGATCAATGCAGATCTCTATAAATGTTTAGACTGCCCAAGCGACACACTGCAGCACATTAAGGTAGAAATGTGGCGCGTCCGCTCATGCTGGGCACTCGATTTGGTGGGGCAAATCAGCATGATTTTGCCTTGAAGAAGGTTAGCTCTCACATTGATACGAAACAAACGCTCATGGGATCGGCAAGGTTTGGCGGTTGGTGGCGTGCACGAACGGGAGATCTTGCCCCTTTGCGCGTACTCGCTTGACATCGCTTGCCTCTGTTGACACACCCCTCGCCCCGACTTGTTGAGTTGTTACTCCAATTGACGCCAAGGAGCATCAACTGATGTAGGCTTTGATGCCTCTCGTCATTGAATGAGACTTTGCCATGCGCACGACCCTGAATATTGATGACCAGTTACTGGATGAAGCCGAGCGCATTACCGGTTTGACGGAAAAGGCCGCTCTAGTGCGGGGGGCTGCGCGCGCTGATCGAGCGCGAGAGCGCCCTGCGGCTGGCGCGGTTGGGCGGCAGTGAGCCGCAGCTGGAACCCACACCGCGCCGGTGGTCCGACCCGGCATGATCCTGGTCGAGACCTCGGTCTGGATTGATCACCTACGTGCAGGGGAGGCGAATCTCGCGGCGGCGTGGAATGGCCGCTAATTCACCGGCATTGGCACATGAAAAGGATTGATCGTCAGGCATCAGTGACAAGAAGACACAGTCGTTAGGCTAACCAGCACAGTGTCCCGGATTTCGCTGCACTTTATCCGAGCTACCTTGGCTATTGCCGTTCCTGAACGCACGGCAGCGGGTTGAGGGAACGCTCGGCTCGCCTTGCAACTCTCCTCTCGAACGGTTCGGAAAGCCCGAATTGCGACGAACTCCGGTACCGGTGAATCGCCCACAAAGGGCGTGTGAAAAACTCGCTTCCCGTAACCTAACGCCTGCCTTTTAATCCGGCCTGTCCCGATGAGGGCACACCGGCAGCCGGGCTACTTGCCGCTGAGTGGTCATCACATCGATCGTCAGGGTTATCGACGCAAGAAAACGGGAGGACCGCTCATGAAACTCTTTGAGACTGCTGGCCGAGCGAACCGCGCAAGGTATTTAGTGCATAGCCTTGCCGCGCCGGTCGCGTTTGTCTTGTTTATCATGCTGCTTGCGGGCATCTATGACTTCATGGAGCAAAGAGCAAAGTGCTGGCGAACCTAACATAATAGCCAGGGCGCTTTTCGCGGGGTCCATGCTCGTGGCGCTCGCGGTTTTTCTCACCACCGAGACGTGTGTCACGATTCAGCGCCTGCATGATCTGAATCGGCCAGGCAGCCACTGGTTCCTGCTTTTTATCCCTTTCTACAACATCTACCTCGGGTTGCTGTTGTCCTTCAAGAAGGGAACCGTTGGTCCCAACCGCTTCGGTGAAGACCCGCTCGCTTCAGTGGCCGGAGCAGCGCTCAGCACCACCTAACGGTTTCGCCCGTGCGCCAAGGAAGGCGCAACGCGCAACACCCTTGACTTGGCCGCGTCAAGCAGGGAATCTTGGCATCGCACAACAAGAACGACGCGGTTGATGACGACGCTGCTCGGAGCGGGGATATTGTGCTGCGCCGCAGCGCAGGCCGAGGCGCCAAGAGTGCTCTTTGTGCTGGACGGC
>JBAPTW010000019.1:0-1544 GCA_049282355.1 Gammaproteobacteria bacterium
GACAGAGCGGTGCATCTCATGAGCGCCTTTGCTGGGCAGGCGCGCTGGGTGCTGGCCCAGCAGGCGGTGGCGGAGAAAGCCAACGAGATCACCGCGATCCCGGACCTATTGGCATTGCTGGATCTGCGAGGGGCGGTAGTGTCGATCGATGCCATGGGTTGCCAGAAAACCATCGCCCATCAGATTGTAGAGGCTGGGGCCGACTATGTCCTGGCCCTTAAGGACAACCATCCGAGCTTGTGTGAAGATGTTCAACTGTGGCGACCCTTCGCGACCGGGTCTGTATGAGCGCTGCGCGACTGGTGCTCGAACCAATTTTTGAGGCCGATTTGCCACCTGAGCAGTATGCCTACCGGCCGGGGCGAAGTGCCCTGGACGCGGTCAGGGAGGTGGAAGGTCTGCTGAAAAGCGGTTATGGCGCCGTGGTGGATGCGGACCTCTCGGACTACTTTGGGAGCATCCCGCATGCCGAGCTACTGAAATCGGTGGCGCGTCGCGTGGTCGACCGGCGCGTGCTGCACCTCATCAAGCAGTGGCTGGAATGTCCCGTGGAGGAAACGGACCGGCGTGGACGCACGAGGCGAACGAGCGCCGCGAAGGACCAGCGACGGGGCCTCGCCTAGGGATCGCCCCTTTCACCCCTACTGGCGAATGTGTATCTGCGCCGGTTGGTGCTCGGGTGGAAGAAGCGGGGCCTGGAGTGCCGCCTTGGGAGTCGTCTCGTGACCTACGCCGACGACCTGGTGATTTTGTGCCGCCCTGACAAGGCCGACGAGGCCTTGGGGCAGTTGCGCGCGATCATGGGGATGCTCAAGCTCACCGTCAACGAGGCGAAGACGCGAGTCTGCCAGTTACCGGAAGGCGAGTTCGATTTTCTCGGTTACCGATTTGGACGGCTCTACTCGCCGCGAACGGGACGCCCCTATGTGGGGGCTAAACCGTCGCGCCGGAGCGTCAAAGGCGTGATTGAGAAAATTCATACCGTGACGGTCCGCTCGGGCACAGGGCAAGACACCACAGAGGTGGTCAAGCGACTGAACCGAACGTTGCGCGGTTGGGCCAACTATTTTCAGTGGGGCTCGGTCAGCAAGGCGTATCGGGCGGTGGACGCCTACACCACGATGCGGTTGCGCCGGTGGTTGCGCAAGAAACACAAGGTGCGCAGAAACGGGTTACTCGCCTATCCCCCCGAGTATCTCTACCAGACGTTGGGTCTGGTCTGCTTGCCGACGCGAAGGCGCAACGTGCCGTGGGCGAAGGCGTGAGGTCTTGTCCGAGAGCCCGGTGCTGGAAATCGGCTCGCCGGGTTCGATGAGCGGGATGTGGAAACGGAGTCAGGGTTCGGCTCGTGAGGCACCGCCAGACGAAAGGGGCGGGAACAGATAGGCCGTACCTACCACCACCGCGCCACATCTCGACTCTACATCCACGGGATGCGCCGAGCCGATCTCCACGCCTTCGTCCCCGAGATGAGTCTCTCGCGCCTGTCGCGTCAGCTCCATCGCTTCCGTTCCCTGGGCCTGCTCAAGCGTGTAACCCACTCC
>JBAPTW010000020.1:0-9544 GCA_049282355.1 Gammaproteobacteria bacterium
TACCCGTGCTTTCGTACCTTGCCCTCTCCTTCGCCGAAGACCTTCAAGCCCGTGGAATCGACCGCCATGTGCAAGGGCTCGCTTCTCGGGCGACGCGCGATCACCACCTCCAGTTGCTGCTGTCGCCTGCTCAACGTCGTGTAATCGGGTACCGCAAGCTCAATTCCCATCAGCTTGGCCAATGACGCCAACAGCGCCTCCGTGGCCCGTAGCGGCAGCTGATAGACCACCTTCAGCGTCAACAGGCACTGGATGGCGACATTCGAGAAGGTCCGTCTCCAACCGTGCCGCCCGCTTCGCTCAGACTTATACCATCCCTGAAGCGCCTGCTCGTCGAATCACACCGTCAGGCTTCCCCGGCGTCTCAGGGCTTCGTTGTATTCTCTCCAGTTGCGGATACGGTAGTTCTGTTTCTTGGCCATGCCCCAAGACTACGCCACCACCACACATGCACGCTAGAGAGACCCTATTTGTGCAACAAAGCCATTTTACACGGTTTGAACAAGCCCTCTTTGTATTATGATTCCGTAATCACACCTCGCCGGCCAAATTTGGATCTACTGAGTCTACTTGCTCTGGGGGGTTCATTGTTAGATCAAGGAGCGGCCCGTTGAGAAGGATCTCCAAGACGTATGCTACAGGCTTGGCAAGCGCCATATTCCTGCTTCTCCTGAATACGCCTCTGCTCGTGGAGATTATTCGAAAATATGCAATCTATTCGAACATGGTTTTTCTGGGCGGTGATTTGGTGATCATTGCTTTTTTCGCACTGCTGCTCTTACAGCGTAAAATTCAGCTCAGCTGGCTTCCTTTTCCCTTCGTTTTGGGCTCTATCGTTTTCCTTGTACTCGCATTTGTTTCGACAATTATTAGCGGCGCATCGTTAGGCGCCTATTTTGTTGGAGCACGAGCCGCCTATATTCCGGTCATTTACCTCTTGATCTCGGCTGCTTACTTTAGAGCGGAACCCTTGAGTTTCCAGCGGCTTTACTACTGCGCCTCTTTCTGGGTTGTCATTGCAGGTTGTCTCGCATTGACCCAGATTTACCTAGGTCCAACTCACCCAATCAATAGATTCTGGGATCAAGATGCACTCGGTATCGGGGACTATACCGCTGGTGGCGAAGTGCTTGCAGCAGGTATTTTCCGCCCGACGTCATTCTTTGCTCACACAGGCAAGTTCGGCCAGGTAGTATTCTGTCTGGTATTGTTCCGTTGGATCGCGCTCTTAACCAAGGCAGTCAGGATAGGTCCTTGGGGCGGCGGCCTTATCGTTTTTGACATCTTGGCAGTCGGAGCATCGGGACAGCGAGCAGCTATGCTCTTCTTGATGTTGGGCCTATTAATGTTTGCATTTTTCTTTCGTACTAAACGTTCTTTTTCCTTCCGTACTAAGCGTCCTTCCCTACAGCACGGGCGGACATCGATAATCATATCAATCGCGACATTCGCTTTCACTGCTGGGCTCGTGATTCTTGGTTTAGGCTCGATTTACCTAAACGTCGGCTATGAAAGACTCGCCAGTGGCATTGCAGCAGCGCCATCGAGGATAGTTGGCAATTTTCTACTGCCGATAAAGACAATAATCGAAACATATCTGTTTTATGGCGATGGTTTTGGGATGTATACTTTCGGTTCAAGTGACTTCGGTGGTTCTATTGTATACAAGGCAGTGCAAATGGAAGGCGTGGGCGAAAGCTCTATAATTCGATTGTCCGCTGAGGTTGGGCTCTTCACGGCTGCACTGCAAATCGTGTTGTTCCTGATTATTGTGGTACTGGCATGGCGGGCTGCGCGCTCAAACCGGCCAGCGAATGAGCGCGTACTCGGGGTGTTTTTCTTTACCTGGATGATCGCCTTTACGCTCTGGAGCAATACAGCAGATGTGTTCGCAAATGCAACCGTGATGAGTCTTGGATATGCGTTGGCTGGCGGATTTCTCGTGACTAACCAGAGCCTATTGGGACGAAGATTGCGGCGACCAAGCCCTAGGCGAAAGTTCGCATTGGCCCCCGCCCCGGGGGAAGCTAGCTCAAGCCGAGCGTTAATCTGATCGAGGCCGTTGGGTTCCGGCTTATGGTAATGAGAACTTTCGGAGTCACGCTGATGGCCGACAGAGCAGGAAGTGCATTGTTCATCAGCTCATTTCGTAACATTTGTTTTTTTGGTGTTCTGATGTTCACCACCATGCCGGCAACGAGCGAAGTCGCGTCGCGCGATCTCACGATCTACCTTGTTGAGCCGATCAGCGATCAGAAGATTCTTCCAACAAGTGAGACTTTTCGGGTTCTCGATAGCAACCGGATTCGAATTCGAGCGGCGAGAGATACCTATGAGCCGGCTAGCTTTGTACTCAGAAGCGAGGATCGAGATCATCGCGCCGTTTCTGTTAAGGCATCGGATCTGAGTGGATCGGGATACGTCATCCCATCCACGGCGCTGAATATCAGGCTTGTGCAGGTATGGTATCAGGGATCGCGCGCTTGGGACGACCATCACTTAGATCGAAATTCGCCACCGAAGTTGGTGCCCGAATTGTTAGTTAAAGATCAAGCATTGGTGAAGCTCGACGCTGAGCGTATGCGGAATCTTTTGCGTGTTGGTCCTAGCAAATATCTGGACGTAAGCGATTCTACGATTCGTGCGGGTCGATATCAGCCGAGCGCGGGTGAACTACAGATACAGGATTCTGCGAGTTTAAGAGCGTTTTCGTTGGTTCGTGGCGAGAATCGCCAAGTCTGGATTACAGTCAATATACCCTCGGATGCCCCTCCGGGTGATTATAAAGGTTATCTAAAAATAGAGGAGAGAGGATCTGAGGTCTCGAGAATAAACCTCGAGCTGACGGTGTTGCCGTTTCCGCTTGAGCCGCCCTCAATCGAATACAGCATCTACTATCGCTCAATGCTCACGGCGGATGAAGGCACAATATCCTCAGAGCGAAAGTCGGAACAGCAGTATCGCGCCGAGCTCGAAAATCTATTTGCTCATGGAGTTCGCAATCCTACGATTTACCAGAATCCTTACAATGAGCAGCTTTTTTCGCGAGTACTTGAGCTGCGCGAAGAAACAGGGATGAGCAATGACACCCTTTATGTGCTCGGGATCGGAACTGGGATAGCGAAAACGCCCGCAAAGATCAAGGCTCTTCAGGGTAGCCTTTCGCGTATCAAAGAGCGGCTCGCCGGACGAGGTGTGAAGCATCTCTATGTCTATGGCAAAGACGAGCCAACGCCGGATGAGCAGCTATTGCAGCGCGAGGTCATGCGTGCTGTCCATGCTGTTGGCTTAAGAGTATTCACTGCAGTTAACAGGATAGGGTTCTATCCCAATCTAGGGGATCTGCTCGACTTGGCCGTCTATACGTTTGGTCATAACGATGCCAAAGCTATTGCAAATTACTATCGCTCATCCCAACACCGGCTTTACGGCTACGGCAAGCCCCAAACAGGCCCAGAGAACCCGAAGCTATTTCGTAGACAATATGGTTTTGATTTATGGGCACTCGGATTCGACGGTGCGATGCCCTACGCGTACCAAGACAGCTTTGGATTCGTATGGAATGATTTTGACGCTGCTAGGTACAGGGATCACGCGTTCACGTATCCGACTATGAAGGGTGTCATTGATACCATTGCCTGGGAGGGATTTAGGGAGGGCATAGATGACATCAGATACTTAACGACGTTGATTTCGTGGATTGATCGTCTCCAGCAATGCGATTGTCAAGGATCCGAAGGCCGCCGTGCGTTAACAGAAGCTGTGGCGGTCGTTGAGCATCTCCGAGCTGCCAAGGTGTCGTCCCCCCAAGGAGCGAGGCATCGGGTGATCGCGGCTATTCTCAAGCTTGTTGATACTGGTGTGGGGCAGGGCTGTATTGTAGACAGCCGGCTAGCGCCGCCACTTCTTGAAGAAGCTGGTCATTGATGATCTGGGTTTGGTGGGATAATCGTAGCTAGCGTCAGAATGCAACTCCAACGGGCGCATTAAGTTAACGAATGGGGCAGGGCTAATGGGGTTGATATGTTGAAACCGAGGATTCTTACCTTTGTCCGCTACTACCTTCCCGCGTATAAATGCGGTGGGCCGGTGCGGACGATTGCGAACATGGTAGAGCATCTCGGTGATCGACTTGATTTCCGCATCATTGCATCTGATCGTGACTCGTTCGAGAATCGCCCGTTTTCGGGCGTGGAGGTAAACGCTTGGAACCGGGTTGGTGCAGCTTCAGTGTTCTATGCCTCATCCGAGTTCATGCAAGTTGGGAACATAGTTGGTCTTCTCCGCGAAACCCCACACGACGTGCTTTATTTAAACAGTTTCTTGGATCCAAAGTTCACCGTTGTGCCGCTGTGGGCTTTCAGGTTCAGCCGGGTGACAACCAAGCACGTCGTGCTGGCGCCCCGTGGCGAGTTCTCTCCTGGAGCGTCGGCGATTCGCTCCCAGAAAAAGCGACTTTATGTTGCGGTGGTCAAGCTGCTTGGCCTGTATCGAAATCTGACTTGGCAGGCATCCAGTGAATATGAAGCAGCAGATATTCGGCGGGTAATGGGCAGAACTGCACAAAGCATCGTGGTTGCTTCAAATCTTTCACCCGCTGCTGAAAATACCAAAGCCAGTATTGAGGTGCTGCGCCACTTAGATGGCGCGCCGTTGCGCCTTGTTTTTCTTTCACGGGTCTCGCCCATGAAAAATCTTGACTTTGCTCTTCGCGTACTTCGCAGGGTTCGGGTGCCAGTGCTATTCGACATCTATGGGATCGTGGACGACGAAAACTATTGGCAGCATTGTAAGGAACAGATCGATAAGATGCCGAGGAACGTGACGGTTCAGTATCATGGGGTGGTAGAGCACGACCGAGTAGCAACCATCCTGCTGGATCACGACCTGCTTTTGCTACCGACGCGCGGTGAGAACTATGGCCATGTCATCTATGAGAGCTTGGCGGCTGGTACGCCCGCCCTGATCAGCGATCAGACGCCCTGGCGTAATCTCGATGAGGCTGGCGTCGGCTGGGTGCGAGGATTGGATGATGTGGAGGCATTTGTTAAGGTGATCGAGGGGGTCGCCGCGCTGGGAAACGAGCCGCGGCGTCTTCAACGCGAGCGTGCTCGCCTTTATGCTAGCAGAGTTACGACAAATAGGGATACGGTCGAGCGCAATCTTGCACTTTTCGCTCAGCCCCAAGATGCCGCGGCCCGAATATGATCTTTGCTGGTGATGTGGCGATTGCCCCGGGCGATCAATTTGCGTTTCGAGGTTTCCCGGCTGCTGTCCGCCGAGCGCCGTGGTGCGTGAATCTTGAAGGCGCTATAGCGCAGTCTGGCGAGTCGCTGAATTGGGGGCTCTGTAATACCGACACGTGGTCTGACTCGTTTTCGGAGTTCAGGCTTGGACCGGTGTTTCTTGCCAATAACCATGTTCATGATTTACAGCGGGGCGTCGTTCATACAGCGGATTTGCTGCGCTGCGCCGGTCTGTGCAGTTTTGGTGCTGGTGCGAATGGATGCGAAGCGGCCAAGCCGGTGGCGGTGATGTCGGGGAAGCAGAGCTATGTTCTGGTCGGTTTTGGATGGCCCATCATAGGTTGCCGACCGGCATCCAATAGTGCTGCCGGAGTCAATCAACTTGATGGCCACCGTGTCAAGAAGACGGTGCAGGCTCTAGTAAAAGAGCATCCTGGCCAACACGCCGTCGTTGTCATGCATTGGAACTACGAGTTTGAGCGCTATCCGCAGCCCGGGCACCGATGGCTCGCAATGGATCTGATTGATGAAGGAGCTTACGCGGTTATTGGCCATCATCCACATGTGGTTGGGCCGGTAGAACGCTATCGGGGACGGACAATCGCTTACAGCCTAGGAAATTGGGCTTTTTCGTACGGCAAGCATTTCGGCGGACGACTCAAGTTCCCGGACAGCAGCTTTGAACAGTTGGCGGTTGAACTCGGTGAAAAATCGGACGTATTGCACTACGCACGATTTGCCCCACCGTCCGAGATTGTCTACGAAAGGCTAGAACGTGTGGCCGATCTTTCGCTTACTTCAAGAGCTCCCTTTGAGGGAGCGACTCACCAGGAATATGCAGAATGGTTCAAGGCGAATCGCTGCAAAAAGAAGCTCCTTCCGATTTACTACGACTATGAGCAGAGCCTTTCTAATCGGGCGAGGGATAACTTCGTTGGCGCCCGGCAAGTCCTGCTTGATGCTGCAATACGAGTTGGGCTGAAGTCGCTTCAACGGTCGACGTGAAACGCAGTTACGCATGACTGCCCGCATCCGGCTTGAGCTGAAGAGATGGGTCGAGCATCTGCCAGAGCATGTCAGCCGGCCTTTATCACGCGTGCCCTTCTCTTTGCGATTCGGGCGAACCTACGCTAGAAGTTGCCAAGACCTCCTGCGAGTGGAGCGGCTAAGCAGTGACGAGAGAGAAGCGTTAGCAGTAAAGCGGCTAAAGAAGATCCTTACGTATGCCTATGAACGTGTCCCTTTTTACCAGGAACATTATATAAAACAAGGGTTTCATCCTGATCATTTTCGCGAGCTAAATGACTGGGATAAAGTTCCGATTGTCAGTAAAGAAAATATGCGATCAGTGCTTATTGCAGGGCGGGTAGTGAACACAGTGCGAGGTATGCAAATTAATACGGGAGGGACATCAGGACAGCCACTCGAATTCTTGGTGGATGCCCAAGCTTTCGCTAGAGAGTGGGCCCACATGCATCATATCTGGTCGGCTCATGGGTATCGGCCTAGTCATCTGAAACTTACGTTTCGCGGAAAGCATTTTAATAGAGCAGAGGTACTGCGCTATAATGCGGTGCACAACGAATATATCGTTAATTCGAACTGTAGCATGACAGAGATAGTTTCGGCTGTACGGAACCTTACTGAGGTTTTGGTCGTTAGATGGCTGCATGGCTATCCAAGCCTGATAGCAGAATTTGCAGAATGTGTTAATCGGGAAGATTCCGACTTGGCTGACTTTTTGCGGAGAAGGCTCTATGGCGTCCTTTTGGGATCTGAGTATCCAGCAAATATTTACAGGTCTAGGATCGAATCAATCTTGTCCTCGAATGTCGTAAGCTGGTATGGTCATAGTGAAATGGTACTATTGGCCAGGGAGACTGCACGTGGCGTTTACACCGCACTACCATAGTATGGATTTGCAGAGGCTATTAGAGAAGATAAGACATCACATTCGTGTAGACTTGTTGGTACTTGTTTCTATAACCGCGCTCATCCGTTTGTTCGTTACGATACCGGTGATTTGGTAATGCCTTTGTCCCATGAGAGAGGCATTTTGTCGTTTCAGGTCCTAGAAGGCCGTGTCGGGGATTTTGTGATCGGCCGTGATGGGCGTCGAATTTCTTTAACGGCAATTATCTTTGGACGACATCATCCCGGATTTGCTGATGTGCACCATGTGCAGGTCCGTCAAGATGATATCGGATCGATAACACTGCTTGTTGTCGCTGACAGCAAACGGACCTCACCTGAGGATTTGCACGCTGGCTTTAATTTGGATGATGTCGATATCGATTGGCGGATTGAAGTGATCGATAAACCAATAAGGTCGATGGCTGGAAAAATTAAGCTACTTGTCAACTAAGATTGGCTATGCGCTTTGTATGAAGAAAATCAATTCTAAAAAGCCCCTAGGATGGCAAAGCCAAAGAGATGAAGCGGAAAGACCAAGGATCAAAGAGTAACGCGGGAGACAGAAGCTTTGACTAACCTTTGGTCTAATCTCCAAAGTCCTCTGGAGTAAAGCCTACAGGAGGTGGGCATATCAGTCAGGGATTGATGGCACAATTCATCTTTATGCTTTGCCTCCGCCTCTACCACGTTCGTTCTCTTCGCCACTGAATCGGCCAATCGCTCATTGTTGCGATCGGACCGGAAACTATACCCAATGAAGCAAATTCTGCAAAACCTCAAAGATGGGCATACTGAGCTCACCGAAATCCCGTGCCCGCGGGTTGATCGAGGTCAGCTTCTGACCCAGACCTCGCGCTCGCTCGTGTCTGCTGGCACTGAGCGCATGCTGGTGGATGTTGGGAAGGCGAATCTCATCGATAAGGCGCGCCAGCAGCCGTACAAAATGAAGATGGTGCTGGAGAAAGTAAAAACCGATGGAGTGGCGCAGACGCTGGAAGCGGTGAGGAGCAAACTCGATCAGCCTTTGCCTATGGGGTATTGCAACGTCGGGAGGGTACTTGAGGTTGGGGGTGGTGTTGTGGACTTCTCGGTGGGGGATTGGGTGGCCTCGGACGGTAAGCATGCCGAGGTGGTCAGCGTGCCGAGGAACCCGTTCGCGGGAACGCTGTGGGGGTTTTCAGGCCCAGTCGCAGCGGTACGACAAACCGGCATCTTTTGAACCCGACTGCGCGCGATGCATCGTTGGTGAGCCCAACCCGTGCTAAGATGATGCTTTGAGGATTAAAGAAGAAGCATCATGATGCGTACCACGGTAACGCTCGACGATCATGTGGCTGCCGTGTTGAAGCGGATCTCCGTTGAGACCGGACGGCCATTCAAGGATGTGATCAATGAAACGATTCGTGCCGGCTTGGCGGTACGCCAGCAGCCACCGCCCACTCCCTACCGCTTGCGACCTTCCTCCCTCGGCTCGCTGAGGGTGGCGGGGCCGTTGGAGAAGGCACTGCAACTGGCGGACGAGTTAGAAGATGCCGCCCTGCTTGGCAAGCTGGAGCAACGGAAGTGATGCTGGTCGACGCCAATCTGCTTATCTACGCTGTAAATCGCGATCTACCGCACCACCGTGCGGCGAGGTCGTGGCTCGAGAACACCTTTTCAGGAAGCGATCCCGTTGGCTTGCCTTGGGTGGCGGTTTTGGCGTTTCTCCGCTTGTGCACCAATCCACGGGTGTTTGCTTCGCCAATGACGGTGGAGCGAGCGATTGCCTACGTCGATGAATGGTTGGCCCTGCCGACAGTGAGTATGGTTGGGCCGGGCCTGCGGCATTGGGGGATTTTCAGGACCCTGTTAGCGCAGACCGGTACGGCCGGAAATCTAACCACCGACGCCCACATTGCCGCCCTGGCCCTGGAAGGTGGCTGCGGGATTTACTCCGCGGACAATGATTTTCGTCGCTTCCCAGGCGTCCAGCATATCAATCCCCTGGCTGTATGAGCTCGATATTGGCTGTCAGCAACGAGATCCCTGGCCGCGTTGCTCCACCTGTTTTTTTCAGGTCGCGGGCGTTTTCATGTGGAATTGAAAAGACAAAACTAGTTTGAAACAGATCCTCCAAAACCTCAGGACCGGCACCACCGAAACGGCCGAGATTCCCTGCCCGCGTGTCAATGAAGGCCAGTTGCTGATTCGCACGCTCCGTTCACTTATTTCCGCAGGGACGGAACGCATGCTGGTCGATTTCGGCAAGGCCAATCCAATCGAGAAGGCCCGCCAGCAGCCAGACAAGGTGAAGATGGTGCTGGAGAAAGTGAAGACTGATGGGGTACTGCCAACGCTGGATTCGGTGCGGAGCAAGCTAGAGCAGCCGCTACCGCTCGGGTACT
>JBAPTW010000021.1:0-1700 GCA_049282355.1 Gammaproteobacteria bacterium
CCGTCATCCGCTGCAGCGCATCGGTCATTCAACCCGCCGACCTGCCGCCCGAGATTCAAGCCGTGACCCTCAATCAGAGTGACGGCCACGGTTACCACCCACAAGAAGAACGCAGTCTCATTCTCGCCGCGCTGGAACTGGCCGGTGGCAACCGCAAAGAGGCCGCGGCGCTACTCGGGGTCAGCCGGGCTACCCTGTACCGACGCTTGAGCGAATACCACCTCGGCAACGACTAAGCGCCAACAGTATGGATTCTTCGACCAACGTGTTAGAAGCTATTCTAAACTCTCTCGGGAGCATTGCGCCCTCGCTTGGCGTCCAGAACCATCTGAAGCGCTTTTACCTTGACCGCCTGTTCGTCGAACTTGTCAGTCGGCAACGAAATCCGGGGTCAGTTCTCACATTCCAACATTTTGCCTGCCAACGTGTAGGAATGTGAGAACTGACCCAACTTCCTGTGTTTCCACTAAGTGTTCCCGGCGAAGCACTGAAATGCTACGCTGGTGGAAAGTTAAACGGTATTGCTGAACGCGTCGCCATGAGCCCACAGGCCGCCAGAAAACCATCTTTTTACGAGCAGTTAATGGCCTTGCCGGAGGGACTGACCGGCGAGATCATCAACGGGCAGTTGCGCACCCAGCCGCGCCCGGCCTGGCCTCACATCCTCGCCGCTGCGCGGCTAGGCGCCGATATCGAAGGCCCCTACGGTCGCGGGCGTGGTGGACCGGGAGGTTGGTGGGTCGTTCTCGAACCCGAGATCCACTTTGTCTTGGATACCGAGGTCACGGTTCCGGATATCGCAGGCTGGCGCAAGCAGCGCATGCCATCCCCGCCGGAGGGACACAAGATCCAGGTCGTACCCGACTGGGTTTGCGAAATTTTCTCGCCGTCCACGAAAAGCACGGACCGCGAGGAAAAAATGCCGTTGTACGCCCGCTATGGCGTCCGATTCGCTTGGCTCGTCGACCCGAAGACACACACGCTCGAGGCCTATGAGCTCGTCGATGCCAAGTGGAGGCCGGTGGATATCTTCCGCGACGACGACAGGGTCTGTGTCGCGCCGTTCGACGCAATCGTCATTCGGCTGGTGGATCTGTGGGGCTGATCTCGCTTGCCTGGGATAGGTATGTCGACCAGAGAGAAAGGCTCAAGCTCAATAGGGCTGTTTTCAAATAACCCGATAACCTCATCCGCTAACGGGGCATCGAAATCGGCGGGCACATTGAGCTCACCCTTAAAGATACCCAGCGTCCGCCGTGAAGGGCCGCTTCCCAATGGGACTAATTTGGCTATAGGCTTACTCGATTTGGCGATAATGACTTCCTCCCCTGCCGCCGCTTGCTCAACAAGGCGTGACAAATGGGTCTTGGCTTCATGGATATTAACCGTGATCATGGTCTCATGTGAATCGCTTGTTTGACTAGACTGAACTTAGGCAGACCTTCAGCTCGAGTCAAGCCGACTAAACGTAGCCTCGATACCGCATTGATACTCATCAAAACCCCTCGCGCAATTTTCCCGCCGGATTGACCAAACCCATCCGCGTCGGAATACCCCCGATCGCACTCACTCTCCCCCTATCGCCCGTGCCACGCCGCTAGGGCAAGCGCAGTAATTCTTGAAACAGCTTCTAAAGCCCGCCGTCAATAAGCCGCTACACCATCAACAATTTTCTTGACCAACCGGCTCGTCACCCAACG
>JBAPTW010000022.1:0-30888 GCA_049282355.1 Gammaproteobacteria bacterium
GACTACATCGTCACCCACGAACTTTGCCATTTGCATCACCGTGACCACACGGACGCGTTCTGGAACGAGGTCGATAAGGTGATGCCGGACTTCCTCGAGCGAAAGGAGTGGCTTCGAAAGAACGGCGCGGGGTTGGATATATGAAGGAGCGTGCTGGGGCGGACGGCTTCAGGCAACTGTTGAAGCAGCATGCTTTATGCCTCGCTCGCTCAAGACCCTTTGAGGGGCGCTGTAGACTACAAGCGGCCAGTGTCGGTTAAGGCGCGGCGGCGACTGATGGAGGCCGGGCATGCAGAGCTCAGCGTGATACGTCAGTGCGAGCTGCTGGAGCTGGCCCGGAGTAGCGACTACTATGAGCCGGTGCCTGAAAGCGAGGAGAACCTGTTTTACATGCGCCTGATCGATGAGCAGTATCTGCGCACGCCCTTTTACGCCAGCCGCCGGATGGCGGTTTGGCTGCAGGACCAGGGTCATGCCGTCAGCCGCAAGCCAGTGCAGCGACTGATGCAGGTGATGGGACTGGCGGGCCTGGCGCCGGGGCCGGGCACCAGCCGACCCGCACCAGAGCATCGGATCTATCCGTATCTCCTGCGAGGCCTGGAGATTCGGCAGCCCGATCAGGTCTGGTGCACTGATATCACCTATGTGCCGATGCCGGCCGGGTTCATGTACCTCGTGGTCATCATGGACGGGTACAGCCGCTACGTGCTGGCCTGGGAAGTATCAAACACGCTGGATACGGGCTTCTGCCTCGAGGCGTTGGAGATGGCGCTGGCCGGCACCCGAGCGCAAATCTTCAACTCCGACCAGGGAGCCCAGTTTACCAGCAAGGATTTTACGCAACGGCTCAAGGAGGCTGGAGTCAGCATCAGCATGGACGGTCGTGGTCGAGTCTTTGACAACATCTTCGTGGAGCGGCTCTGGCGGACGATCAAATTCGAGGAAATCTATCTCAAGGCTTACGCGACTGTCTCAGAGCTCCTGCAGGGGCTGAGGAGGTCCTTTGAGTTTTACAACAACGAGCGCTTTCACCAGGGGCTCGGTTACCAAACGCCGGGGGCAGTCTACCAGGGCGCACCGGTCATCCAGAGGGCTTCGAATCCATCTTAAATTCCGTTAATTTCCGTCTTGACATTGGGGTCCACCTCACGGGCTCTTTCGGCTCTTAGGGTCGTAGTCCGGCGCCTGCTTCTCTTCGGGCCACAAATCACGGGAGTCAATCAAGTGGCAGCAGCGAAATTAGCTCCTTTAGGGCTCGTTGGTCTGAGGCGGAGCCTCGTTAGAAATGCTTTGTAGCGTCCCTGCTCGCGTGCAGCACTCGCACGATCAGCAAGTTCTCTGCTTCCAGCAAGTAAAACACGACGTGGGATTGGTGCTCGAAACGCCGAAGCTTTGGCGCAAGCTGCTCGGCACTTCGGCCAAGGTTGGGATTGTCGGCGAGGTCTTGGAAGCAGCGCTCCAACCCGTCCCGGTAATGCCGAGCCTGTTCAATGCCGAACTGTTCCATCGTGTAATCGGCGATATCGGCAAGGTCCTCGGCGGCCTGTTTGGACAGACGATAGTCAGGCATTCCGCGACTTGTACCTGGCCTCGGCCTCCGCCCAGATTTCGCCTATCGAACGCTCGCTAATGCCGCTGTCCAACCCTTCCCGAACAGCTTCCTTCAGCGCTCGAAATTTGGCGTTCTGCTCTTGGTCACGGCGAACTAGGTCGCGGAAGTACTCGCTATCATTTGTGTAGTCACCACCCGCGATCTGTGTCTTCACCCACTCGTCTTGCTTGTCCGTGAGCGTGATAGTTTTTCGGACGGTTCCCATATCAACCTCCAAGAGGCTACCTTATTCATACTATTGGTGCAAAATAGCGCATTTTCGTGCATCTTGAAAGCCAAAATAATACCCGCCTGGTCAAGAAACCCGCGCAACTTTGTATGATTCCTCCGATCCAGAAAAGGACGTGTTCACGTGCGAGCTCGTCGGCGACGCTATGGGCCAGCGGATGACGCGGGAGCTGACCGGACGTGCTCTGTGGCGCGCTAGCCAGTACAAGCGCCCGCCGCTGGGCTTAATCCACCGCCCGTACTGCAGCCACGATGACCGGGCTGTGCTCAGAAATTTCGGGCTGAAAGCCTCTCCATGTCGCGTCCAAGGCAACGGCGACGACAACGCGCCCAGGGAGAGCTTCTGGGGCAGCCTCAAGAACGCACTCGTCCATCATCGACGGTTTGCCACGCGCGCCGAAGCGCAGGCCGCCGTCCAGGAGTACATCGAGATTTTCTACCATCGCCAGCGGCGCCACTCGCGCCTTGGCAACCTGAGCCCCCGCTCTGTTTGCACAAAAGTTCAGCAGGCTAGCAGCGGCTGCTTGAGGCGAGAGTGTCCATCCTTGACAATACACCTCATCGAGGATCGGCAAGACCTCCTCGGACACCGTTTGGGACGGATCACAACCCACTACTCCGCCCCCGAGCTCGCGAATCTCATCGAGGCCGCCAATCGGATATGTGAGCAGGGAACTCGGCGACCCGAGTTCGTGGTGTCACGACGGCTAAACGTCAGCTAAAGGGTCACGCAAAATTTACGCAGGAGAAGCTAACGGGATGATCGGAAAACGAGGTATGTGTTTGTTTTATTTGGTGGGCCCGGTAGGACTCGAACCTACGACCAACGGATTATGAGTCCGCCGCTCTAACCAGCTGAGCTACAGGCCCAAACGAGAAGAAATCAATCCAAAAAGCTTCGCAGCTGCTCAGAGCGGCTTGGGTGGCGAAGCTTGCGAAGTGCCTTGGCCTCGATCTGTCGGATGCGCTCGCGCGTCACATCAAACTGCTTCCCCACCTCCTCTAGCGTATGATCGGTATTCATTTCGATACCGAATCGCATCCGCAATACCTTGGCTTCGCGGGGGGTGAGCCCTGCCAGCACGTCTTGAGTGGCTTCGCGCAATCCCTCGAAGGTCGCTGACTCTCCAGGCGACGTGATATTCTGATCTTCAATGAAGTCGCCCAAGTGTGAGTCCTCATCATCCCCAATGGGCGTCTCCATGGAAATGGGCTCTTTGGCAATTTTCAAAACCTTGCGCACCTTGTCCTCGGGCATTTCCATACGCTCGGCAAGCTCTTCAGGGGTTGGCTCCCGGCCCTTCTCCTGGAGTATCTGGCGAGAGATGCGGTTTAGCTTATTAATGGTTTCGATCATGTGTACCGGAATGCGGATGGTGCGCGCCTGATCGGCGATGGAACGAGTAATCGCCTGGCGAATCCACCAGGTGGCGTAGGTTGAAAACTTATAGCCGCGCCGATACTCGAACTTATCCACCGCCTTCATAAGACCAATATTTCCCTCCTGAATCAGATCGAGAAATTGCAGACCCCGGTTGGTATATTTCTTAGCGATTGAGATCACCAGGCGCAGGTTTGCCTCGACCATTTCCTTTTTGGCGCGCCGTGCCTTGGCCTCACCAATGGAGACTCGGCGATTGATCTCCTTGATCTCACTGATACTTAGCAAACATTCCCGCTCCATCACTGCCAGTTTGTGCTGCAGACGACGCACCTCTGGAGCATAATGGCGAAGCAAACTAGCATAGGACTTATCAGACGCAAAATGCTCTTCGAGCCAAGTCAAGTTGGTCTCGTTGTTAGGAAAAGAAGCGATGAAATCCTTGCGCAGCATCTTCGCCTGACGCACACAGAGATCCATGATCGCCCTTTCGTGGCTACGAATCCGCTCCACCACCTGCCGCAGGTTGGTCGTCAGACGCTCGATGAGCTTCGGGGCTAGCTTTATCTCGAGAAACTGATCCGCCAGCTCGCTGCGGTAACGCTTGTTGCGCGGATGCACCGAACCCTGACGTGCAGTTCCTTTACACAGTTTCTCGTACTGCTTGCTGAGTCGCTCAAAATAGCACCGTGCCTGTTCCGGATCTGGGCCCGTATCCAGCAAGCGATCAGGTTCTTCTTCATCGTCATTTTCGGCGACGGGATCGTCAGGCAACATCCTGTCGGTGTCCGACATCTCTTCCCCCGGCGCAAAGGGCTCAATGAAACTTGACATCACCTCCGTGAGCCTTGTCTCCCCCAATCCCACCTTTTCATATTCCCGCAATACCGGCTCAACGGTGAGCGGATAACTCGCCAACGCAGCCAACGCCTCGTTGAGGCCCTCCTCTATGCGCTTCGCAATCTGGATCTCGCCCTGGCGGGTCAACAGATCCACGGTGCCCATCTCGCGCATGTACATCCGTACCGGATCCGTTGTACGGCCGAATTCGCTGTCAAGATTGGCAAGCGCTGCGGCCGCTTCCTCGGCATCATCCTCATCCGACGGCACGGCAGTTTCCAGCAACATCAAGGAATCGGCGTCCGGAGCAACCTCATGGACGGCGATACCCATATCGTTGATCATGTTGATGATGTCTTCGATCTGCTCAGGGTCAACAATGCCGTCGGGAAGATGATCATTCACCTCATGATAAGTAAGGTAACCTTGTTCCTTTCCCTTGGCGATGAGTAGCTTGAGTTGTGATTGCTGCTGGTCAAGGTCCATAGTTTACCTTCGACGCTTAAACTGGGGTGGGATAGACGTAGATCATTCTAAATATACTATATGCTAGCGCTATTAAAGAGTTCGATCCTGGCTTTTTGCACCGGTTCGACGCTGGAGCAGGGACCGATATTCGCACTTCTCTGCATCATTTAAGACGCTCACGCGGCATTTAGCCGCCAGCGACTCATAACGTTGGTCCAAATGCTTCTCCGAAAGCCGCTGTAAAGCATCGGCAAATTCCCGCTCGATCTCTTCGCCAGCCAGATGACACTCGTGAAGCGCTAGCCTTGCCAAGTGGGGACCTGCAGGATGATGGCGAAAGTGCTCTACAATCGCGCCCGTGCTGATCTCGGGCCGGCTAACCAGGAACTCGGTGAGCTCCTTAAGGAGTGAGATCCCCGGTAAGTCGACCTTTTCTATGAAGGTAGCCTGTGCCGCCTGTATTGCCAGCGAGGGACGTTGCAGTAGCAGGGTGACCGTCTTGCGCACCAGTGAGGGATGCCCCTGGTGGTTGTCCCTTGGCCGAGGGTTTTTACCTGGCATTGAACGCGACCGGCGAGGTATAAAGTCCGACGGCGCCATACCAGAAAGTTCCGCAAGCCGTTGAAAAGCAAGCCGCTGCAACGCCCCAGGAGGCAACTTGAGCAGCAGCGGCTTGGCGAGCGCCACCAGGCGGGCACGACCTTCCAACGTCCCGTTCTCAGTTTGGGCAAGGAGGTGCTCGAAGAGATAGGTAGTGAGCCCTTTTGCCTGCGTCACTCGCGCCTCAAAAGCTTCACGCCCCTCGCGACGTATCAGGGTATCCGGATCTTCATTTTCCGGCAAAAATACGAAACTCATCTGGCGCCCGTCGCGCATGGCGGGAAGCGCCTTCTCCAGCGCTCGCCAGGCAGCGGCACGACCCGCCTGATCCCCATCGAAGCACAACACCACCTCTGGAACGATGCCAAACAAGCGCTCGAGTTGCTCCAATGCGATGGCCGTACCAAGCGTTGCGACGACGTTTGCAATCCCGAACTGTGCCAGCGCCAATACATCCAGGTAACCCTCGACCACGATCATGTTGTGGGCTCTAGCGCGACCCTGCAGTGCTTGAAACAGACCGTAGAGTTCCCGGCGTTTTCGAAACAGAAGCGTTTCCGGGGAATTGAGATACTTTGGGGTAGTTTGATCCAAAACGCGCCCCCCGAAACCAATGACTCGGCCACGACGGTCATGGATGGGAAACATGATTCGATCGCGAAACCGATCATAGGGCATGGCCCCGGGCTTGGACACCAAGAGACCTGCCCGCAACAACCGATCTTGCAGCGCTTCGTTGTGGCCGAGCGCACTCGCCAAGTTGCGCCAGCCCGGAGGTGCAAAGCCGAGCTCGAAGGATTGAATGACCTCGTGCGAGAACTGCCGTTGCGTAAGATAATTCTTTGCCCGAGCCGCCGAGCCATGTTGCTTGAGCTGTTGGCAAAAGAAATCCCTGCACTGCTGCAAGACCCCATAAAGCTCCGCAACGCCATCCTCTTTCCAACCCTCCTTGGTGTCGCTTGGCATCTGCATTCCAGCACGCTGCGCAAGCTCCGCTACAGCTTCACCGAAACTTAAGCTAGCAAACGCCATTAGAAACCCGATGGCGGTACCATGAGCCCCACATCCAAAGCAGTGGTAAAACTGCTTGGTCTTGCTGACGGTAAAAGATGGAGTTTTCTCGGAGTGGAACGGGCAACAAGCGACAGCTTCTCTGC
Organism: Gammaproteobacteria bacterium; assembly: GCA_049282355.1. Classification (GTDB taxonomy): domain Bacteria; phylum Pseudomonadota; class Gammaproteobacteria; order HK1; family HK1; genus JAGTVB01. The sequence goes on from JBAPTW010000022.1 coordinate 6,287, forward strand.
CGGCCTTTTTCAGAGGCCACCGCTCCTCGATGACTTCGACGATGTCGATGCGTGATAGCAGCTGCTCAACGAAGTCCTGAGGTATTCGGCTCAACCGCCTAACCTGACCGCAATGAAGAGCATACCAGCGGCTATTTGCGGACGTTAACGCGGCCTGCTGAGTTGCCCCTTGACAAGGGCACTCACCGCTCCGAGATCGGCACGCCCCTGAAGCCGCGGCTTTAATAAGGCCATGACCTTACCCATATCTTTCATAGAGCTTGCGCCAACTTCGTTGAGCAGGTCCTCAACGAGCACCTCCACCTCAGCCTGGCTCAACGGCTGGGGCATGTAACCTTCAATCAAGCGGATCTCGAATGCTTCCTGATCGGCCAAGTCCTGCCGTCCGGCCGCGCGAAACTGCCCCTCTGCATCTCGGCGCTGCCTGATCATCTTTTGCAGCACGCCAATAACCCCCGTATCGTCGAGAGCCGACTGCCCGTCGATCTCTTGCTGTTTGATCGCCGCAGAAACCATTCGCAATACGCCTAGACGAGCTCTATCCCGTGCTCGCATAGCGGTTTTGACATCATCTTGGATGCGTGGCTTGAGGGCATCGGACATGACGATACCTCCCTTAGGCTAAGCCGGCTAAGCATCCCCGCCACGCTGCAGACCATAGCGCAAAGGAGTTCGCTGCCCTGCGCGCTGCCTTTGCCGCATCGCCTCGCGAGCGAGCTTTTTGAGGTGTCGCTTCACAGCGGCAGCCGCCTTGCGCTTACGCACCGTTGTGGGCTTTTCGTAATACTCACGCCGGCGAACTTCGGTGAGTACTCCCGCCTTCTCGCATGAGCGCTTGAAACGCCGCATGGCGACATCGAATGATTCGTTTTCTCTTAAACGCACACTCGGCATCTATTATCCCCATTCATATACGCCTCCTAGGTTAAAATCAGCCAATCAACGTTAAACAAGATAGTATATAGGTCATTTGCTTCCAGTGTAAACTGCAAGAAGACCGTGACGGAGAGTTAATGCTATGCGTGTGGTTGGCATCGAGACATCATGCGACGAGACCGGCGTAGCCATATATGATTCGCAACAGGGCTTACTGGCCCACATGGTCTCTAGTCAGGCGGCCATACATGCCCCTTACGGTGGGGTCGTGCCCGAGCTCGCGTCACGCGACCATGTGCGCAAGCTCCTCCCCCTGTTACGTCGCGTCATGGCGCAAGCCAATACCGATCGCTTCAATGTGGACGGCGTGGCTTATACCACCGGCCCAGGATTGATCGGCGCCTTGCTGGTTGGTGCCGCCGTTGGCCGCAGCCTTGCCTATGCGTGGAACGTGCCTGGGGTAGGTATTCACCACATCGAGGCGCACCTGCTCGCCCCCATGCTTGAGCCGGAGGCGCCACGTTTTCCGTTCCTAGCGCTGCTGGTCTCTGGCGGACACACTCAGCTTATTGCCGTTGAGAACTTCGGCCATTATCGCATATTAGGGGAGTCTTTGGATGACGCCGCCGGTGAGGCCTTTGATAAGACGGCATGCCTGCTGGGGCTGCCCTATCCCGGAGGCCCTTTGCTGGCGAAGTTAGCAGAATCTGGCGATCCCCACCGCTTCGATTTCCCCCGCCCGATGACTGATCGACCCGGTCTTGACTTGAGCTTCAGCGGTCTTAAAACCCACGCTCTATACACGCTGCAACGCCACGGCAACGATTCGAAGACCAAGGCCGACATCGCCCGTGCATTCGAGGAGGCCGTGGTGACAACACTGGTGATCAAGTGCGACCGCGCCCTGAAGGAGACAGGTATGCAGCGTCTCATCGTGGCCGGAGGCGTTGGCGCTAATCGTCGCCTAAGAAATGGCATCAGCAAGCTCGCTCTGCGTCGCCGGGTGCGAGCCTACTATCCCCGAATCGAGTTTTGCACCGACAATGGGGCGATGATCGCCTATGCCGGCTATCGCCGCCTGCAAGCGCACGCCAAAGATCCTCTTGCCTTTTTCGCAAAACCCCGCTGGAGTTTGAACGCCATCGGACAATCATGAACGAGCACCGATTTTCCCTTCGGTGCCAGAAATTAAACGTCGCAGATTGCTACGGTGTCGCCAAATGGTAAGGATGCTGATGGTGGCAACCGCGGCCGCGTAGGTCGGTTCCGCAACGAGCCAGAACATATAGAACGGCGCTAGAAGGGCGGTCGTCAGGGCCGACAAGGAAGAGTAGCGAAATGTCATGGCCATCGTTAGCCACGTAACAACCATCGCCAGCGCCACCACCGGTGCGAGTCCAAGCACACTCCCCAGAGCCGTCGCCACACCTTTTCCCCCTTGGAACTGGAAGAACACGGGATACAAATGGCCCAAAAATGCGGCGAGCGCGGTACAGGCAGCAATGAGGGGCGCATCGGTCAGCAGCCGAGCCAACAGCACGGGCAAGAAGCCCTTGAGGATATCCGCCGCAAGGGTCACCGCCGCAGCTCGCTTTCCACCAAGGCGTAGCACATTAGTGGCGCCTGGATTCCCCGAGCCTTGGGTACGCGGATCGGGTAATCTCATCACCCGGCAAACAAGAACGGCCGAGGACAGTGAGCCCGCTAAATAAGCGAGTAGAATCAGAATGACGCCAAGCACCATCATAATGACTATTGGACTGCCTGCGCTGCTGGCGGTCAAGACCGGATACCTTGGCAGAGCCTGTTCCAGCAGAGCTGGCGGGTTATACTGGGAAGGTAATGGAACCAGCCATGATTTGGCTGTTTAGCGCGCCTTCTACGCCTTCCAATAATAGGTTCCGTGCAACGCAATGGAAACTTTAAACAAGCCATCGATGGATATCGTCTATGTGCACGATTTGCGTATCGAGACTGTTATCGGAGTCTACGATTGGGAACGCCAAGTGCGACAGACAATTGTCATCGACATCGATATGATGGCGGATGTCTCAGCTGCGGCTAAGACGGATCGCATTGAGGATGCCTTGAACTATAAAACGGTGGCTAAACGACTCATTGCTTTCGTGTCCTCAAGCAATTTCTATCTAGTGGAAACGCTCGCCGAGCAGGTTGCCACATTGGTTATAAACGAATTCAGGGTGCCCTGGGTTAGATTGAGGATAAACAAGGAGGGGGCAGTGCGCGGCGCAAGAGACGTGGGAGTGATCATCGAACGCCGCATCGAAAGTACCCATGACTGAAGTATTTGTTAGCATTGGCAGCAATATCCAACGCGAAAAACATATTACCAAAGCCCTTCGGCTCCTCTGCATTCGTTATGGACACTTGCGGGTCTCTTCTGTATACGAGAGCGAGGCGGTGGGCTTTGCCGGGACCCCTTTCTATAATCTGGTCGCCAGCTTTCACACCCAGGAACCGCTGCTGAAAATCGCGAAAGAACTGCGATCCATCGAGGATCGCTGTGGTCGCATTCGAAATGGTGCGCGCTATAGCTCTCGTACTATGGACTTAGACCTCCTGCTCTACGGTGATGCGATATTGACCACAGAAAACATATCGGTACCGCGGCCGGAGATACTCACCGAAGCCTTTGTCCTTGGGCCGCTAGCCGAGCTTGCGGGTAACCTGAGACACCCCATTCGACAACAGACATTCCACCAGCTCTGGGCGCAGCACGACGCATCTCAGAGAAGAATCCGGCCGGTGGCGCTCGAGCTCGATACGGCGCTACCCTGCGCCAGGTAGTGCTCGAATGTGCCGTCTTACCCAGCAGCGAAACTCCAAGAACCTTCCAGAAGCTAGGCCATGAACTATTGCAGCAACTGCGGCAGCCGAGTCGTTTTGCGAACGCCCGGTGGCGATGATCGGCCCCGTTATATCTGCGATGTCTGCCATACCACACACTACCAGAACCCCAGGGTAGTGACAGGCTGTATTCCGCAGTGGAAGGATCAAATTTTGCTTTGCCGCCGGGCCATCGAACCTCGTTACGGTATGTGGACGCTGCCGGCAGGCTTTTTGGAAAATGGCGAGACCACCGCCCAAGCAGCAGCCCGAGAGACGCTGGAGGAAGCCAACGCACGGGTTGTCATCGATGCGCTCTTTTCATTGCTCGACATTCCGCGCATCAATCAGGTGTACGTCATGTTTCGCGCTCGTCTGCTTGCTCTTGATTACGCCCCGGGCAGCGAAAGCCTTGAGGTGCAGCTCTTTCGAGAAGCAGAAATTCCGTGGGACAAGCTGGCTTTTCCCGCCGTAGAGCAAACCCTCGTGCTCTTTTTCGAGGATCGGCGGAGCGGATCTTTTCGCATGCATAACGAAGCCATTTGGCGCCGGCCCGGAGAGCCACGCCGATAAGTGTTTAGGAACGAAAGGCCCTGGCCATCGCCTGTAGGGACTCGGTGCACCGCATTACGGACCCAGTAGCTGCCCCCCGTCTACATAAATCACATCACCGGTGGTATAAGCGGCGTCCCGGAGCAAAAAAAGGATGGCTCTTGCGACATCCTCCGGTGTGCCTTGGCGCCTGAGTGCGGTGCGCGATAAAATCCGCTGCCTGCTCAGTTCGTCCAATCTGCGCTCCGGCCAGAGGATGGCACCCGGAGCTACCGAATTGACGCGCACCTCGGGCCCAAGATCCCGTGCGAGGCTCTTGGTCAACATGATCAGCCCCGCCTTGGCGGCGCAATAGACAGCATGCTGCTTGAGCGGCTGGACGCCATGAATGTCGCTGATGTTGACTACAGCGCCGCGGCAAGCAGCAAGGTGAGGAGCGGCCGCTTGCGTCAAGAATAAAGGTGCCTTGAAATTGGGGCCGATAAGATCGTCCCAGATTGCCTCGGTGATGGAGCCCATGGCGGTGGGATAAAAGGTCGAGGCATTGTTGACCAACGCATCTAACCGGCCGAAGGTGGTCATCACGCGCTCCACCAATCGTGGGAGGAGCTTGATAATGAGCAGATCGCACGGAAATAGATGCACAGAATGCGGGCGTTGCATGTTAAGCTCATCCTGCAAGCCTTCGGCGGCTGTTCGAGAATGGCGATAGGTCAGTGCGATACTCATGCCTTCGGCGTGCAGTGCCCGTACGATAACAGCGCCGATGCGTTGAGCGCCTCCCGTCACGAGAGCCACTTTCCCCCGTAACGTCAGGTTATTTGTTTTCATCTCGTGTCTCCATGGCCCGATGAAAAGCGCTAACTGTAAACAAACCCTCAAGAGCGCGCACCCGCGAAGACTATCAGGGCTTGCAGCGTCTAATCCTTGCGCCTTGGAATTGAATTTACCCACCCCCGATGAGCACGCACGCGCACGCAGCCACGCACTGGCGCTGCAGCTTCAAGACGAGATTGCACACGACGGCCCGATGCCATTCTCGCGCTACATGGATCGGGTACTTTACACTCCTGAGCTCGGGTATTACTGCGCCGACACAGCTAAATTTGGTGGCACCGGCGATTTTCTCACCGCACCGGAAATCTCGCCGCTTTTTGCCCGCTGCCTTGCACATCTGATTACAGATGTGTTGCGTGAGCTCAACGCTGATGAAGTGTTAGAGATAGGTGCCGGCTCCGGAATCATGGCAGCGGACTTGCTTCAGGCGCTCGAAAAGGGTGGGCGTCCAGTGCGCCGTTATACCATCGTGGAACCGAGTGCTGCGCTGCGCCGGCTACAAGAGAACACGCTGGCAGCCCGTGTACCCTCACTGGCGGAACGGGTGTTGTGGCGTGACCGCTTACCGAAAACCGGTTTTCGAGGAGTGATGCTAGCCAACGAAGTACTGGATGCCCTGCCCGCCAGCCGGTTTCGAATCATGCAAGATGGCGTGCAGGAGTGGCACGTGGGATGGGAATCACAACGATTGGCGTGGACGCTTGCCTGCCCCACCGATCCCTTGGTTGAGCAAACGGTAGCCGCCATCCAACGTGATCTCGACGAACCGCTCCCGCAAGGTTACGACTCCGAAGTCAATCTCCGGCATACCCCTTGGGTGCAGGCGCTGGCGCAGCGCCTTACGACCGGTCTCATCCTGTTGATTGACTATGGCTACGGCCGCCGGGAATACTATCACCCGCAACGAAACACCGGCACCCTCGTCTGCTACTATCGTCACCGCGCTCACGACGATCCGTTGTTATTCCCAGGACTGCAGGATATCAGCGTTCACGTGGATTTCACGACTATCGCTGAAGCCGCTGCAGCAACTGGCCTAGAGATTGCCGGGTTTACCACCCAAGCAAGTTTTCTGCTCGCCACCGGCCTTACCGAGCTTCTGGCGGAGGCGAGCACCGATTGCGCCGAATATCACACCTGGACGCGCCAGGCCAAGCAGTTGATTTTGCCGGGGGAAATGGGGGAATTGATCAAAGTCATGGCCTTGACACGGCGGCTTTCGGCGCCCCTGCAAAGATTCGGGTGGCGTGACCTTAGGAACCGGCTCTAGGGATGAGCGGCCAAGCGATGGTCTGGAAAATCTGCAGACAACGGCTCTAAACAGCTTCTGAGGACTTGTCGGCGCTCGTCACTTTCACCAACCGTGATCAGGGAGGTTTGCTGGGTTGGATCTTTCGCAAGTCGTTTTACTCGCTATTCTCCAGGGGCTTACGGAGTTCTTGCCGATCTCCAGTTCGGCACATCTGATATTGGTGCCCAAATTAGTGGGGTGGACCGATCAAGGCCTTGGATTCGATGTGGCTGTGCACCTGGGCACGTTAACGGCCGTCGTAGCTTATTTTTGGGCTGATTTAACGAAGCTAGCCAATTCATGGTGGCATTCTTTGAGGTCTAGACGCGCGACTCCCGAGAGCCGGCTGGCGTGGGGTGTGCTTCTGGGAACAGTCCCGGTAGGCTTAGGCGGTTTATTGTTGCGCGGCCTTGGTGCCGCAGACGCGTTGCGCTCGCCGATGGTCATTGCCAGCGCCACTATCGGCTTCGGGCTACTCCTGTGGTGGGCAGATTGGCAGGGCAAACAGGATCGGTTCGAAGACAGCTTAGGTTGGAGGGGAATCTTGTTTATTGGCTTTGCCCAAGCGCTGGCGCTCATTCCTGGCACATCCCGTTCGGGTATCACCCTGACTGCCGGCCTCGCACTTGGGCTCCAACGCAAATCTGCCGCCCGGTTTTCCTTTCTACTGTCAATCCCGGTGATTGTCCTTGCGGGCCTTCTCACGGGTATTGAGGCGTGGCGTGGCGAGGAGGCGGTCGATTGGACCGCATTGACGATAGGCACGATTGTAGCTGCCATTAGCGCTTACCTTTGCATCCATTATTTCCTACGCCTGCTAGAAACACTCGGCCTCATGCCCTTTGTCCTCTATCGGTTGGCACTCGGTGGCGCGCTGCTCGTTCTGTTCAGCTAGTTGGCTCGGAAGCAGCCATCATTGCACCAGGGATGGTGAAAATGGGCCATCCATCAAGCCTGTCACAGTTCACACATTAATCGCGCCCCGCCGTGCATCGCAGCGAATTGTATAAATGATTTCCTCCCCAGACTCCGAGATATCTCGGAACGACCGCCTCAATGCTGCTCGGCTTAATTGCCAGGGCCTGCAAACCATTCTCTCGGCAAGTGCCGGGCACCTGCAAGTGACGATAGCCATCCCAGGTGAAGGACTGACCAGGAAGCTTTTGCAGCACTCGTGCTTGAAATTTCGACAGCGAGTCGTTAAGGGGCAGGATATATCGGCGCCGACCCGTCACCTGCGCGGTGTAACGTACCAGTTCAATCAGACGATAGGTGCTGGGCCCACACAAATCATAAGCATTGCCGAAGGTAGATTGATCTTCGAGCGACTTTAGCAAAGCCTGCACAACATCATTGACCCAGACCGGCGCTAGCTTCGCCTGTGGAAAAGCCAGGGGCAAAGCCAAAGGAATGCGCGCTAACCAACGCGCAAAGCGATTAAACAGCTCATCCTCGGGTCCAAAAATAGGTGCCGGCCGCAATATCGTGACAGCGGGCGCTGACCCCTGTCCAGCAGCACTGCGAAGAGCATCTTCTCCCTCGCCTTTACTGCGCAGGTATCGACTCGGCGCTTGCGCAGAGGCATTGAGAGCGCTGAGGTGCAGTAGACGGGGAATGCTTTGCGTACGACAAACCTCGGCCACGTGGCGTGGCAGTTCTACATGGATGGCTTGAAAGTCCTCGTCCGATTCTCGCTGTGCAGCGCGCATACCGACGAGATTAATGACCGCATTGCACTGTTGCAGCTCGGCACGAAGTTCAGCATCCGAATGCACATTAGTCTGAATCAGCGACACTCTGGGAAGCACCAGAAGGTCGCGATGACGCTCGCGATGGCGCGTCAGCACCCGAACCCGAAAGCCACGCTGGGCAAGGGCAGGCACCAGATGCCGCCCCACGAAACCGGTACCTCCGAGCACACAGATGCTCTGTATTCCCTGATTCATCATCACATAATTTTTGCAGGTCTTAATGGGTGGTGGATTCTGGCGAACTTGGCAGAGTTGGTCAACCAATGCATCCGGCACTGCCGCGGGGCGCCGGGTGCTGGGAAGACTCTGCCTTGTTCGCCACTGACATGATTGAGCTGCGCACAAGGCCTCTGCAAGTGTATGATCAGAGCTGCGGGATCATCGACCACGCCCCAAAATGACGGCAGCTTGCTTTGGCCGTTAGTGGCGAACAGCAAAAAAATGATAGGAACGCCGGATCCGTTTTTTTTCACTAGTGATTGAATTGTTATTGATACGATTAATATGAATGTGAAAGGGCAGTGGTTGGACGATATCCAATGGACCAAAGAAGGATTGGTGCCCGTCATCGTACAGGAGGGGAATCAAGGCGACGTGCTGATGGTGGCATGGATGAATCGCGAGGCACTCGATCTGACGGTGAGGGAAAAACGGGCGGTTTTTTGGTCCCGCTCACGACAGCGTTTATGGCGTAAAGGTGAGGAGTCCGGAAACGTGCAGCAGGTGGAGGAAATAAGGCTCGACTGTGATGGCGATGCCTTGCTACTTCGAGTTGAACAAAAGGGCGGAATCGCCTGTCATACAGGACGGCGAAGCTGTTTCTATCGAGCACTCCAACAGGATCGCTGGATTTCAGTGGAGCCGGTGCTCAAGGATCCGCAAATGCTCTACGGTAACCAACCCACTGCATCGAAATAACTCACATACGGTGCAAAATAGATTCCTGTCCTCGTTTCGAACAGCACCTAACGCCGGTGGTAAACGCGACATAGGCGTTATTCATTGACACCTACGAGAGATATACTCACTGAGCTGGCGGGTGTGCTTGAATCGCGGAAGGCGGCCGATCCTCACACCTCCTATGTGAGTATGCTCTACGCCAAAGGTTTAGACGCCATTTTGAAAAAGATCGGCGAGGAAACGGCAGAGCTAATTATTGCCGCCAAGGGGTGTGAACGCGATGCACTTATCTATGAAACCGCCGATCTCTGGTTTCACACCTTGGTGCTCCTTGCCGCAAAGGGACTTGGTCCTGAGGATGTGATGGCGGAGCTTGGCCGGCGCTTCGGTCTCTCCGGTCTAGCCGAGAAAGCCGCTCGCAACGCGGGCAAACGATCCTAGACGCGATGCCGATAGCGGACCGTGAAATAGGTAATCACGCCTTGACGGTACAGGTAAGTCGAGGCTCAATGCGTAACAGCAACAAGGCAAAGGCCGTGACGTTTTAGACGGAGGTGCATATGGGTATCAGCATTTGGCAACTACTTATTGTCTTGGTGATCATACTGTTACTCTTCGGGACCAAGAAATTACGCAACGTTGGAGCCGATTTGGGATCGGCAATCAAACACTTTCGATCGGCAGTCAAGGAACCAGACGAAGATCAGGATGCGAGCGATCCTCGGAAATTGGAGGATCGTCCGGCTGGCGCTGTTATCGAAGGCGAGGTTGCCAAGGAATCGGCGCATACCGCTCGAAAAGAGGGAAAAGTGTGAAGCCATGGTGTTTAGCAGCATCGGGAGCTATCCTTCGTCCCACTCAAGGCACCTCAGAGTTGATGGCAGCGCGGTAGCTCCCTGTGCGGACTCTCTAGTACAGACGCATGTTTGACATCGGCTTTTGGGAACTTGCCTTCATCGGAGTCATCGCTTTGCTGGTCTTCGGGCCCGAGCGTCTCCCGGAGGTTGCGCGCACGGCTGGTCTTTGGGTCAACCGAATTCGGCGCTTTATCGCAGGTGTCAAACGCGACGTAGAGCAGGAACTTAGGGCCGAGGAGCTCAAACGCATCCTCAAGCAACCGAATCCTCTTAACGAGGTTCACGAGATACTTGAAGAAACACGTCAGAGCTTGGAGAAACCTGTAACGAAAGCCTCACCCGATTTACCTGCAGCGACACGATCACCCCAACAGGAAGCCCCGCCCAAACGTCCCGAGCTCGAAGGCGAGCCTAGGGCGTCAATGTCTGAGAAGGCAGTGCCGTCGGCATCCGAGAGCCCGCCTAATGCCGCGCCCGACCATGACAGGCAAACCGCGCAAAACTGATTCGCCAGCCGGTGAAATGCCCTTTGTCGCGCACCTCATCGAGCTGCGCAACCGGCTGTTGCGGGTTATTATCGCGGTCGGCATTATCCTGCTCGCCCTGCTGCCTTTCGCTAACCAGCTTTACTCGCTGGTGGCAGCGCCTCTGCTCGCGCACCTCCCGGAGGGCACGAGCATGATCGCCACAGAAGTGGCGTCGCCATTTTTGGCTCCCTTCAAGCTTGCCTTGATCTCTGCGATCTTTCTTGCCATGCCGGTCGTGCTCTACCAGCTTTGGGCATTTATCGCCCCCGGCCTCTACCAGCATGAGCGCAAGTTGGTATTTCCATTGCTCCTGACCAGCACCGTGTTGTTCTATCTCGGTGCGGCTTTTGCTTACTATGTGGTGTTGCCGCTTGTATTTAGCTTTTTCATCACCGTGGCGCCAGAGGGAGTCGCGGTAATGACGGATATCAGTAAATACCTCGATTTCGTATTAAAGCTCTTCTTCGCCTTCGGACTTGCCTTTGAGGTGCCCATAGCCACCATCCTACTGGTGTGGGCAGGGGTGACCACTCCGGAAACCCTCGTCGCCAAACGTCCCTATATCATCGTCGGCGCCTTCGTGATGGGCATGCTGCTGACGCCCCCGGACGTAATTTCTCAGAGCTTGCTGGCTGTGCCCATGTGGCTGCTGTTTGAGCTAGGCGTTTTTTTCTCGCGACTCTATGTGGGCGGCAAGTTAGGAAAAGCGGACACAGAATCGACTAAAGCCGATCAAGAAGTAACCAAAAGCCGATCTTGAAGCGTCTTCTCAAAGCAATGCATTACGTAACGCCGACGGGTCAGGGGTTCGGCGCATTCTTGGCTTGAATGGAGTTGGCTTGCATCGAGGCCTTTCAACGCGCCGATCACGTTGCACAGCGCGGCCCGTGCTTTGCTTAAGTTGAGAGGAATGAGGATCCGCTGAACCCGGGATCCCTAGTGCTGCTTAGTACAGCATGATATATTGTTGTTTTTTTGTGACATCAATGCCTTAATGACCATTGGGGGGAACATGCTTTACGGTTTATTGGATCTATCTTTCTGGCAATACATTGTAGTGACCTTGGTCCTGACGCATCTAACGATTGCGGGCGTTACGATTTACCTTCATCGTCACCAGGCTCATCGAGCGCTCGATCTGCATCCCATCATCAGCCACTTTTTTCGCTTTTGGCTGTGGCTAACAACGGGCATGGTGACGCGGCAATGGAGCGCTATACACCGCAAGCACCATGCTCGAGTTGAGACCCCCGACGACCCTCACAGCCCCCAGATTTTTGGCATCCGCAAAGTGCTCTTCCAGGGGGCAGAACTCTACCGGCAAGAAGCGCGCAACGAAGAAACCATCAGGCGATACGGTCACGGTGCACCCGATGACTGGCTAGAGCGGCATCTCTATACCCCTCACGCCAGTCACGGAGTATTGCTGATGCTCGCCCTGGATTTAGTTCTCTTCGGTATCCCGGGCATTACCATCTGGGCGGTCCAAATGATGTGGATCCCATTCTTTGCCGCCGGCGTTATTAATGGCGTGGGTCACTGGGGGGGGTATCGGAATTACGAAACGCGCGATAGCTCCACCAACATCGTGCCTTGGGGAGTGCTGATCGGTGGCGAAGAGCTGCATAACAACCATCATGCCTTCGCCAGCTCTGCGAAATTCTCCAACAAGTGGTGGGAGTTCGATATTGGGTGGCTGTATATTCGGACATTTCAGTTATTCGGTCTAGCTCATGTCAAGAAGACCATGCCGAAACCTGTCATGGCCCAGGATAAAGCACGTTTGGACGTGGAGGCTCTTTCCGTTATATTGAGCAGCCGCCTGCAAGTCATGGCGCAGTACGCTCGAAATGTCGTGTCTCGCGTACACAAAGAGGAGCTACAAAAGGCGGACGCGCCTTACAGGCAGATCTTAAGGCGCGCAAAATCGCTCTTAGTGCGCGAGGAATCGCTCTTAACCCCCGAAGCACGGGAACGACTCGAAAGCGTCCTGTCGAGAAACAACAGCCTTAGAACCGTTTATCAATATAAGCGTCAACTTCAGGCGATTTGGCAGGAACGCACCGCTAGCCACGAACGCCTGCTACAATCTTTGCAAGAATGGTGCAAAGAGGCAGAAGCCACAGGCATCCGCGCACTCCAGGATTTTGCGCGTTCCCTGCCGCGCTATTCCTTACACTCGACATAACCGCTTGCTTAGCAAAAAAGGTTAAATGTGAAGCTTGGGTGATAGATTTAGGCAAACAACCGCTTTGAGGCGGTTGTTTGCCTATTGAAGATAACCGGTTACTTGATCTTGGCTTCGCGATACAGCACGTGCTTGCGCACGACCGGATCAAATTTCTTCATTTCCAGCTTGTCCGGGGTCGTCCGCTTATTCTTGGTTGTTGTGTAAAAATGGCCTGTACCCGCGGTCGAAACGAGCTTTATCTTGTCTCGCATTTTAAAACTGCCTCCTAAACTCTGATCCCGCGGCGACGCAATTCAGCGAGCACCACATCAATCCCTTTCTTGTCGATGAGCCGCAGCCCTTTAGAGGAAATTCGCAACTTGACCCAGCGTTTTTCGCTCTCCACCCACAGGCGATGCGTATGCAGGTTCGGCAAGAATCGTCGCCTTGTCTTGTTATGGGCGTGCGATACATTATTGCCGGTTGCGGGACGTTTTCCGGTAATCTGACAGACTCTGGCCATGTTGAGCGGCATCCATAAGTGCATTAGTTCAAATACGGTAAATCATACCAAGTGTTATAGGTGCTGCACCAGTCTGGAGTACGGCTGGCGCGCCGGTCACGCGATGACAATTCTTGAACGCACCGGTCCTAGAGCAGGCCATGCTCGGCAAAAGAGAGCACTTCTCCGTCACCGATGATGAAATGATCCAAAACGCGCACATCAATCAACGCGAGGGCATCCTTTAAACGTTGGGTAAGCGCTTTGTCCGCAGCACTCGCTTCGGCTATACCCGATGGGTGATTATGGGCAAGAATCACAGCGGCGGCGCGACGATCCAAGGCGAGCTTGACTACTTCCCGTGGGTGAACTGTGGCACCGTCGATCGTACCTCTGAATAATTCATCGAAGCTGATTATCCGGTGTCGATTATCTAGGAATAAACAGGCAAATACTTCGAAGCCGTATCCACGCAGCTGTGCGGATAAATAGTCGCGTGTGTCGCTTGGAGAGCAAAGCGCATCACCGCGAAACAGTTTGGCCTCCTGGTGACGCCGGCCGATCTCAAGAGCAGCTTGAAGCTGTACGTACTTAGCTTCACCTAAGCCCTTAGCGCGACAGAATTCGTGTATGCTTGCCTCCAACAGAGGCCTCAGGCCACCGAACGTGTTGATGAGCTCACGAGCCAAATCCAGCGCCGTTTGTCCGCGAACACCGGTGCGCAGAAAGATTGCGACCAATTCAGCGTCCGAGAGCACCCTTGCCCCTCGCAGAAGTAGTTTCTCTCGAGGTCGGTCGTCAATCGGCCAGTCCGTAATCCGCATAGCACAGGCTCTGTTGGATTGATAATAACGCGCTCTCAGAAACTGCCAGCAAGGGCTAATCGTGCACTGGAGCATCCTATTTCTGCCTCTAGCGCGCGCAAGCTGGAACTGCTGAGATAGCAACTCGAGTTACCCTTGGTTAGATTGCGGCGTTCCTAGAGGGTCTTCTAAACTTTAGCTTACATGAATGAACTAGCGAAAAAGCGGGTGCTCTTAGGCATTTGCGGAGGCATCGCTGCCTACAAAAGTGCAGACCTCGTTCGGCGCCTACGCGACCATGACCTGCAGATCCGCGTTGTCATGACTCCCTCCGCCTGCGAATTTATAACCCCATTGACCTTACAGGCTCTCTCTGGTCATCCTGTGCACCGCAGCCTGCTGGACGAGGCCGCTGAGGCCGCCATGGGGCATATCGAATTGGCACGCTGGGCAGATATCGTGCTCATTGCCCCCGTTACAGCCAATACCCTAGCAAAGCTGGCACACGGGCTTGCCGACGAGCTACTGTGCGCCATTTGTCTCGCAACCACGGCACCGCTCGTTCTGGCGCCGGCGATGAATCGAGAGATGTGGCTTGCGCCCGCCACCCAGGCAAACAGGGACATCCTGCAACAGCGCGGCGTGCGGTTGCTCGGTCCCGGCGCAGGTCAGCAAGCTTGCGGCGAGATAGGACCGGGTCGGATGTTGGAACCAATGCAGATCGTGGAGCAAGTGCTACCTCTCCTCAGGAGAGGTGAGCTGGCGGGAGTTTCGGTTTTAGTGACGGCCGGTCCCACCTATGAGGCGGTGGATCCAGTACGCTTCATTGGAAATCGCAGCTCCGGAAAGATGGGTTATGCTATCGCTGCAGCCGCCCGTGAAGCAGGTGCTCAGGTAACTCTGATCAGTGGCCCAACGGCACTCAAGCCACCGCGGAGCGTCGCATGCATCCACGTAACCAGTGCCGAAGAGATGCATAAAGAGGCTATGGCGCGCGTACACAATCATGACATCTTTATTTCGGCGGCCGCCGTTGCCGACTATCGACCCGCGGAATACCTCGGAAATAAAGTCAAAAAGCGAGACGCTCAGTGGGCTCTTAAGCTGGTACGCACACCAGATATCCTCAGCGCGGTCGCGTCGTTGGCCGATGGTCCGTTTACGGTTGGATTCGCAGCAGAGACTGACAACTTAGCGGGAAATGCGCTGGACAAACTTACCAAAAAATCTTTGGACCTCATCGCTGCCAACTGGGTAGGTGCCGAGAAAGGTATTGGCACCGACGATAATGCGCTAACGGTATTCTGGGAAGGTGGACACGCTGAGCTGCCATTGGCCTCAAAACCGGTAGTTGCACGCCAACTACTCAACATCGTCGCTAACCGCTACCGTGCGAAAAATCCAACTTAAAATACTTGATTCCCGGCTTGGATCACATTTTCCACTGCCCGCCTACGCCACAGCGGGGTCGGCTGGATTGGATCTGCGTGCTTGCTTAGATGAGCCGTTACAGTTAGAGGCGGGCAAGACGCATCTTATTTCTTCAGGACTCGCCATTCATATCGATGATCCGGGGCTTGCCGCCGTCATCTTGCCCCGCTCCGGCCTCGGACATAAGCATGGCATTGTGCTCGGCAATCTGATTGGGCTCATTGACTCCGATTACCAGGGGGAGGTGCTGATTTCCTGCTGGAATCGCGGTCCGAGTACTTTCACTATTCACCCCGGTGAACGAATTGCACAAATGATATTTGTGCCAGTCGTTCAAGCGGAGTTCGAAATGGTGGATTTATTTCGGGAAAGTAACCGAGGGAAGGGCGGTTTCGGCCATTCTGGGCGCCATTAGCCCAGGGTAAAGGAAAATACCAACATCGCTTCGATGCGGACATATTATGGATGCAGCAGCTCTCCTACGCAGTCGATGGCGCACTGCAAGTCAAATTTTGGCGCAATGGCGAGCGCTGGTTTTGTCCCTTGCTGTTTTGCTTCTCTTTACCGCTGCCGTAAGCGGCGCCTACCAACGCTATCTTGGCTGGAGCCAGCACCGGCGTCTCGAAACCGCACAGGCCACGGTGCAGGATGTGGCCGCAAAGCTCGGCGCCCATCTACAGGAATTATGGTCCTTTACGCCAAGCCTAAGCGAGTCAACGCAGGTAGTCAATCTGCTAAGAACAGGTAACCCCAAGGCCATCGCCGCTTGGGAAGCCCTGATCAGCGAGCAATACCCACAGGTGCGCCTGGCGCGCTTACTTCTTCTGGGCGCCCGTCGGGTGGACTATAGCTCTAACCCTCCACTGAGCTATGCCGCCCTTGATATGGTGCCTCAGGCCGACTTGAGCGGACCAGCACCAACTCCAACTCTTCTCCTCGGCGGTGCCGATCAGCACATTGCTATCGTGCTTCCAATCGTCGGCCAGAGCGGGAAACGGCTTGGCCACCTGTTCCTAGCCCTCGACGGGTCATTGCTGCAGAACACTTTAACAGACTTTGCTTTTCCAGCAGGTTATTGGGAAGTACGGCAACCCGTCGGAGAGGGCGGATTTCGCATATTGCATACCGTAGGAACCCAAGCATCCCGCGGTGCTGAACCGCTAATTCAGGCAAAGATCCCGGCCACCGGATGGCTAATCGCCTTCTGGGACCCATCCTTAGCCGGGAAGGGGACGGTTTTTACCCCAACAGCCTACATCTGGGCAGCTGCGGGAAGCATTGCCCTGTTACTTGTATTGTACTTTGTGGCGCGTAAACGGCGGAAGGCAAGCACTGTGCGAAGTGAAAAGGAGGAGCGTCATCGCTCTCGCCAGCCCGAGGGCGAACAGAAGGATGAGCTCGCCACTGTGCTCGCACTTCCCCCTCTTACCAGTTCTGCCGGAGCTGTCAAGCCACCCACGTTGGAGGTACTTGAGTCTGCCACCGCAGCCGGCACCCAGGCGCCAGGAATAGAGGTAAGCAAAGCGGAATCCAGAACCACCAGTGGCGCGGTAACATTACCATCCGTCATTTTTCGTGCCTACGATGTGCGCGGAATCGTGGATGAAGCGCTCACGGCAGATATTGTTATGGCACTCGGCCGTGCCATTGGCAGTGAGGCAAGGGCTCAGGAACAGGCACCACAAACGGTGGTAGTCGGCCATGATGCAAGGCTGTCAAGTGCCTCCCTGAGCGAAGCGCTGATAACAGGCCTTCTCGCTACAGGTTGTGATGTAGTCAATATAGGACAGGTGCCAACACCTATCGTTTATTTCGCCACTCATTATCTACAGACCGGCAACGGGGTCATTGTCACCGGGAGTCATAATCCACCCGAGTACAACGGCCTCAAGATCATGCTGGGAGGTCAAGTTCTAGCGGGTGATCAAATCACTCGCCTGCGTGACCGCATCGAAGCGGGCGAGCTCACCGAAGGAGTGGGCAACCTGCAGGCCATGGAAGTGGTAGACGAGTATGTTCGGGGTATCGCGGACGACATACCGGTGACTTTGGGGAACGCCTTCCAAATTGTTGTGGATTGCGGCAATGGCGTAGCAGGAGAAATAGCGCCCAAGCTGTACCGTGCGCTCGGCCACGACGTCATAGAGTTGCACTGTGAGGTTGACGGTCATTTCCCCCATCACCATCCCGACCCGAGTCAGCCGCAAAATCTCAAGGAGCTCATCGAAACGGTGCTGGAGACGGGCGCAGACCTTGGTTTGGCCTTCGACGGCGATGGCGATCGCCTAGGCGTTGTCGACAGCAAGGGAGCGATTATTTGGCCCGATCAGCAAATGATGCTATTTGCCAAGGATATCCTCTCCCACAATCCCGGTGCCACTGTCGTCTATGATGTCAAATGCAGCAATCATCTCAAGCAGGTAATAGAACAGTTCGGTGGTCAGCCGATTATGTGGAAGTCAGGCCATTCGTTCATTCGCAAAAAGATGCAGGAGAGCGGTGCGCCCTTCGCTGGAGAGCTGACCGGACACATTTTTTTTAGCGATCGCTGGTATGGTTTTGACGATGCATTCTATGCCGGTGCGCGCCTGTTGGAACTGCTTATGGCGTCCAGCGAAGCACCGCACAAAGTTTTTTCCAAGTTGCCAGGAGCCTACAGTACACCCGAATTGCGGATCGATTTGGCGGGGGAGGAGCACATGGAGTTCATGACCCGACTCCTGGCTGTGGACGCTTTTTTAGATGCGCAAGTTGAAAGACTCGATGGACTGCGGGTTAACTATCCGGACGGCTGGGGCCTTGTGCGGGCATCTAACACGACACCCAGCTTGGTGCTGCGTTTCGAAGGTGATACCAAAGACGCACTTGAGCGCATACAAGGAACATTCAAAGAATTATTGCTCAAGATCGAGCCCAACCTTGCTATTCCCTTTTAGACTCTCAAAAAACGCTTTCGGATAGAAATACTATGTCTCTTAACTCGTCGGCCGCTTTACAAATCGCTCGGGTTCTTACCGATGCCCTTCCGTTTATTCAACGTTTTACCGGCAAGGTCATCGTCATTAAGTACGGCGGAAACGCGATGGTAGACGACGTTCTCAAGAACGGCTTTGCGCGCGATGTCGTGCTCATGAAGCTGGTGGGCATGAAGCCAGTGGTTGTCCACGGCGGAGGGCCTCAGATAGGCAAGCTGCTACAGCGCATAGGTAAGGAAACCCAATTTGTCGAAGGGATGCGCGTAACGGATAGGGAAACGATGGATGTGGTCGAAATGGTTCTCGGCGGACTTGTGAACAAAGAAATCGTAAACCTTGTTAATCGACACGGTGGCATGGCAGTGGGTCTGACGGGAAAGGATGGCGACTTGATTCGCGCTCGAAAGTATAACGTTGTCCGTAAAAGTCCGGAGCTGGATGCGTCCGAGATCATTGATTTGGGACACGTCGGGGAGGTTGCGAGCATTGACACCGCGATTGTTAACATGCTCGTCAGTGGTGATTTTATTCCCGTGATTGCGCCAATCGGTGTGGGAGAAGACGGTCGCTCGTACAATATTAATGCTGATCTTGTAGCGAGCAAGCTCGCCGAGAGCCTGAGGGCCGAAAAGCTCATACTTCTCACCAACACCGCAGGTGTGCTCGGGGCGTCTGGGGAAGTGCTCACTGGTCTCGATGTGCGACAAGTGGCAACGCTAATTGCCGATGGCACCATTCATGGTGGCATGCTTCCCAAGGTCCGAGCGGCGGTAGATGCCGTCCATGGCGGTGTGGCTTATTCTCACATCATCGATGGGCGCATCGAACATGCTGTTCTGCTAGAGGTGCTGACTTCCGAAGGTGTTGGAACGCTCATTTCCCGACAAAAGCACCTTTGAGTAGAGCGCATACATACAGCGGGCAAATGCTCCTAAAAGACGAGTGGCTTACCTACTGCCTCATCCGCTCGCCTAGGCGCAGGCATGTCGCTATGAAGATCACCAATAATGGACACCTGGAGGTGAGAGCTCCCATCGACCTATCTTCCAAGGCTATTGAGGCGCTACTGTTATCCGAGGCAAGCGGGCTCGCTCAAGCACTAACGGCAGCGCGGGGCAATTGCCAGCCGATACACCCGCCGGTGATGACCGGACGAATGCTTCCGCTCCTTGATGAGCGGCTGTGCTTAGTAGTGAGGGCCGCCGGTTCTCCAAGGATTTATCGCAACGGCCAGGAACTGTGGCTACATTCACCCTCTGCCGCCACGGAGAAGCTGACGTCGGTTTTGGAATCTTGGTACCAACAGCAGGCCTGGTTATTTCTACCGCCGCGTCTGCGTCAATTAGCAGAACAACTTGGAGTACGGCCCACCAGGGTTACCGTTCGATCACAAAAAACACGTTGGGGAAGCTGCTCGATACGCGGCACCATCAGTCTTAATTGGCGATTGATGTTGCTACCATCCGTACTCGCTGACTACGTGCTCGCGCATGAGCTTTGTCACTTACGGCACCTGGACCATTCATCCCACTTTTGGGCGCTACTGAGCACGCTCGTTCCCGATTACCGAAAACACCGCTCCGCGCTGCGCCAAGTAAGTGCCTCCCTACCCTGGTGAAGGCGAGGTCGATAGAGGCTGGTTGCCAATGAAGCAGTACAGGTAGCACGCACCGCGAGGTCGGCCCTTGCTAACGGTGCTCTCTAGCTACGGCTGGCGGTTTCCCTTAAGTTGTCGAAAACGCTGCAAGTCCACTTCGAAACTTGCGCGCACACTTCCTTGCTCCGCCCGCCACAGCTGGATTAATTCTCGGTTGTCCGAAATCTCGCGCTCTATATCAAGTATCTCTTTTTGAAGCTCCGCGGGTGCGATATTTCCACGACGCTCAAGCAGCGCGGCTCTAGCCCGTCGGTTTTCCAGCGATTGATCGAGTTTACCAATGCGGCCTTCTACATGTCGGACACGCGCCTCAATGGTTTGCAGCTTCCCATCGCGAGCTAGAGCCATATCCTCTTCCGTGGTAAAGGTATGGAGCAAGACACGATCTCGCTTTGCTTGCTCATGCGCGATTCGGGCTAGCTCGGCTTTCTCTGCCGCGCGCTTGCGTTTCTCAGCCTGCTCTTGCTGGAGCTCCTCTTGAGTTTTTGCCCGGGCTGTCTGTTCTATGAGGACGCCCTGCGGGTTGAGCTCTCGGTGACTCTTTTGGGCGTACTCGGGAGGCACGACGTTACCACACTCACGCATACCCTCACTGTTGGTCCAACACTTTATTCCGCCGGCAACCCATGTCGGCCATCCTACCAGGATGACGATTAACCCTGTCGCAACAAAGGTGCAGGTTCGAAAACTTTTCATCCAACGATCTCACTGAGCGCGAACTACCGTTAGCAGAAACGACACGCCAGATCGCCGTGCCCCCGCTCCTTATCGGCGTTGCTACCGTGAAATAAAGCAGCAATTCTTGGGATCGGTGACGAGTAT
The DNA here is from genome assembly GCA_049282355.1 of Gammaproteobacteria bacterium. Lineage (GTDB taxonomy): Bacteria > Pseudomonadota > Gammaproteobacteria > HK1 > HK1 > JAGTVB01. The sequence goes on from JBAPTW010000022.1 coordinate 27,085, forward strand.
TTTCCTGAGGCTAGTCCTGGCGGTGAATCCCGTAACGCGCCCGGTAATTACGAATGCGCTCCAGCAATTGCGGCTCTGCCTGATTCTCCTCCAGCAGCTCCAGAACCTGCTCAAGGGAGGCAATTGAAACGATTCGAACCCCAAAAGCATGCGCCACTTCCTGAATCGCCGAATGCGTGCCGATTCCTCGTTCCTGTCGGTCCAAAGCGATGACAACACCCGCCGGCTTGGCACCGGCGGCCAGGATAAGCGCCACGGACTCACGCACGGCCGTCCCAGCCGTGATGACATCATCGATAATGAGCACGCGGCCGGCCAATGGCGCACCAACGATTGAGCCCCTCTCCCCGTGTCCCTTGGCTTCCTTGCGACTAAAACAGTAGGGAACGTCAACGCCGAAATGCTGAAACAAAGCCATCGCCGTCGCCGCCACGAAAGGTATCCCCTTGTAGGGAGCTCCGTAGAGCATATCGAAATCTACTTTGCTCGCGTGTATTGCCCGCGCGTAGCACGTGCCCAGCCTGGCTAGGCCGCAGCCAGAGCTAAAGCGCCCGCTATTGAAAAAATACGGACTTTCCCGACCTGACTTCAGACGAAAATGCCCGAACTCAAGCGCTCCGATCTCGCGAGCAAGTTCTATGAATGACCGTTGGTAAGACTCCATGTCCTGAACACCTAACCGCCGTGGAGACGTAATCGGTAGATAGCCAATTCCCCCAGGAGATTGGGGAAAATACGCATTAGGGGTACTTCCTGGTGCTCGATGTTAATCATCGCCCGTTGCAGCACCTCGATACCCCGAGCATGACAAAGTCGCTCGAAGTCGGTCAACGTGCACAAATGGATATTTGGCGTGCTATACCATTGATGCGGTAGCGCCCGGGTGACGGGCATGACTCCGCGCAGAGCGAGATGCAAACGAGGCTTCCAATGACCAAAATTCGGGAACGTCACGATGCCCTCGCGTCCGATGCGCAGCATTTCAAGCAGCAAACGGTCAGGAAAATGTACCGCTTGAAGCGTTTGAGTCATGATGACGTAATCGAATTGTCCTGATCTGAATTCATGTAAGCCAGCATCGAGATCCGTCTGTATGACGTTCACCCCGGCAGCCATACACTGCACGATATAATGAGCGTCGATCTCCAGCCCATAACCGCTGACTCCGCGATTATCACGTAAGTAGATTAAGAGAGATCCATCTCCACAACCGAGGTCCAACACGCGACTGCCCTGACGTATCCATCGACTGATGAGGGCGAGATCACCGCGTAACTCATGAAGCGCGGGTGCCATCATACATCGCCTGTGTCAATGGTGTGCATATAGGCCCCGAACACGTCCAAGTAATAGGGGATTGGCATTAGAAAAGCGTCGTGTCCGTGGTGCTCTTCGACTTGCGCATAAGCGACATCGATGCCGGCACTGATCATTGCTCTCACAATCTCTCTAGAACGCGTTGGCGAGAACCGCCAATCGCTGCTGAAGGACAGCACTAAACAGCGGGCGCGAATATTACTCACAGCCGCTGTTAGATCACCTTGAAAGTCCACGGCCGGATCGAAATAATCGAGCGCCTTGGTCATCAGTAGGTAGGTATTTGCATCGAAGCGATTAACGAAGGAAGAGCCCTGATAACGCAGGTAACTTTCGACCTGAAACTCCGTATCAAACCCAAAGTTGAGCATTCCCTCGCGCAATTCTCGGCCAAACTTAGCACGCATTGATGCATCGGACAGATAGGTGATGTGGCCAAGCATTCGGGCGAGCATTAGGCCACGTCGAGGAACGGTTGCATGCTCGTAATAGCGGCCCTGGTGATACTCGGGATCTGAAAAAATCGCCTGCCGCGCCACCTCGTTAAAGGCAATGTTCTGAGCCGAAAGCTTTGGAGCGGCAGCAATAACGATGGCGTGACGCACCTTGTTCGGGAGATCGATGGCCCATTGCAACGCCTGCATGCCGCCGAGACTACCGCCAGCAACAGCCGCCCATCGTTCAATGCCGAGTACCCGCGCAAGCTCTGCCTGGCTGCGCACCCAGTCTCGAACTGTGACGATGGGAAAGTCCGGGCCAAAGGGCTTACCCGATGCCGGATTGATGGAATTGGGTCCTGTCGACCCCTTGCAACCTCCGAGATTGTTCGAACACACCACAAAGAACCGGTTAGTATCGATTGGCTTACCCGGCCCTACGCAAGTCTCCCACCATCCTGGCTTGGTATCGTCCATACTATGGTAACCAGCCACATGGTGGTCGCCGCTCAAAGCGTGACAAAGAAGCACTGCATTGGAGCGAAAGGCGTTGAGCCGGCCATGAGTTTCGTATACCAGATCATAGGCTTCCAAGGTACGCCCGCAGTCTAAATTGAGGGGCGTCTCAAAGTGATGTATCTGCGGGGTGACCAGGCCGGCCGAGTCTGGCGGGATGGTTTTCGGCATCGGCTCTTCCTTGCAGGGTAGTCTAGGAATGTATGTTCTGGAATTATTTTTTCAACGCCATCCCGTACACCCCACGGTCGGTAGACGATCGCGGGTCATGAGGCTTGCATGCGCAGGCTTGACCACGCTGTATACCGGGCAATCAGACACTTATTCGCTTCTCCCCCGATGGGAGCGCAAACCACGCGCACCTTTAAACGCTCATTTTGCATTCCAACGATCTCATTGCGGCTTGCTCGAGGCTGAACGTGGACATTTAGAATTAACGTGTCCCGCTCCCAATACCAGCAGCATGTGTTCAAAGCAGTCCTCTACCCATATCAGAAATGGGTGCCACCACCAGGTATGAAGCGAGCTGTAACGCAATAATGACCACCAGAGGCGAAAGATCGAGGCCTGAGATCGGTGGGATCAATCGACGTGCGGGTGCCAATAATGGTTCATTTAAGCTGTACAAGAGACTGGTTATAGGATTGTAGACACCCGGATTTACCCAACTGATAATAACTTGTATGAGAATGGTGAAAAAGAAAACACTAAATGCAAGTGAAAGCAATTTACCAATAGAGAGTACAAATAGCCCAACAACATTTGAGCTATAGCCGCTGATCCAATATGTCAGCCACAACTCAATCATCTGCAGTATTACCAGCAAAACGATCGAAGCTAAATCGATACCGGCAACGCCAGGGATCACACGCCGCAGCGGCAACAAAAAGGGGTTCGTTACGCGTACAATAAACTGGGAGACCGGATTATAAAAATCAGCCCGAGTCAATTGGAATAGAAAGCGCAACATTACAGCGAGCAGATACAAACCGAAAAGGGTGGAAATGAGGAAAGTAGCCGCATTGCCAGTATAGGAATTGAGCATTTACTTGCCTCCGTACAACCTGCCCAGCTCTACCGCGCGTTCACGAGCACGGTCTAAGGCCTCATAAAAAATCTGCTCCAGGTCCGCCTGTTGCAAAACCTTCAAGGCCTGCTCCGTCGTTCCGCCCGCCGAGGTGACACGAGATCGAAGCATGGATGGAGGCTCTGAACTTTCCAAAGCCATCTTCGCAGCTCCAAAAGCAGTCTGCAAAGTCAATAGATGCGCTGCCTCCCGTGATAAGCCCAAGCGTTCTCCGGCGCTTGCCATTAATTCCATCCATAGAAAGAGGTAGGCTGGTCCGCTGCCCGATAACGCGGTAACCGCGTCCAACATATCCTCGTCATCGAACCACAGCGTGATGCCAACTGCCCTCAAAATCGACTCCGCTTGATTGCGTTGCAATTCGCTTACGAAGGCGTTGGCGTACAGTGCTGCAGCTCCGCTGCGCACCAGTGCCGGCGTATTGGGCATCGCACGCACCACCGCCGC
>JBAPTW010000023.1:0-10014 GCA_049282355.1 Gammaproteobacteria bacterium
AGCCGAGCAGGTAGCAATAGAGCGAATCGAGATCGAGGCCCGCGAGTACCGGTCGGCTCGCTTGGAACAACTCGTCGTGGGTAGTGGCGCGAGCACGGGACAAATCTTGGGCGGCGTTAATCTGCTGGGCGCGGGTGACGGCAGCTTGGACAATGTTGTGTACGGTGCCGATGCAAAGCCGGATATCGAGCACATCGCGCAAGAATTCGATCACGCCACGATAAGAGCCGTGACACAGCAGCACCCAGCCAATCACCGCCTGTCGCAGCCAGGCCTTGGTGACCGGCAAATAGAACAACACCGCCTCCTCGGACACCGGCGCGTCAAAGGCCTCGCAGGCCTTATGCATCTGCTGGTAGACGAACTTGCGGCTCACGCCGTGGCGCGCCGAGAGAGTGCTGATAGGCTGCGTACCCGCCAAGCCCTGAAGGGCCAGCGCGCCGCGTTGTTGCCCTTCCAGGCGGTGCGCGCTACAGCGCGGGGTTGACTGATGATCAGCGGCAGTGGTATCGATACTCGGTGTAGACATGCCTGTCATCCTGGAGAAGAAGTATTTGCACCTTCACTCTACACTCGATACAGGCATTGTCTACCGCTTAACCACCGCCCCCACGACCTCCGCTAAACACCAACACTGTTACCTAAAACTGAACCAGGCCCGCGTTTTCTTCAACGACAGATAGGTCAGCTTCTGGAGGGATGGGGCGGTCACTGGGCGATTTCGGCCAGCGCAGGATAGAGCAAGCAACTAAGGGACCACTTCGACGCCGTTCCAGAAGGCGACATAGTGGCGTATTTGCGCAGCAGCTTCCTTGGGCTGCGGATAGTACCACGCTGCATCCGGATTGCGTTTGCCATCGATCACGATGTGATAATAGCTTGCTTGGCCTTTCCAACGGCAGGTGGAGTGTGTGTCGCTTTGCTGCAAAAATTCCTTACGAACAGACTCCGAGGGAAAATAATGATTACCCTCTGCGACGATAGTCTCATTGCTTTCTGCGAGCGTCACCTTGTTCCAAACCGCTTTCATGAGGGATCTCCTTAAAAATTGAGCAGAAACGTGCCAGCTACCGCTGCAACTATCTGCCTCTGCATTAATTCCTACAGTCCCCAATTAGACGCCTACCACACGGCAAGAATTCCGCTACCTATCGGACTGGCAGCGTGATACAAACTTGCGCGATGAGGTTATCCCAGTTGAAGGATAGGAAGACAATCAGTGTGCATCTATCACTTGCCTCCTGCGAGCCTTGGGCTTTAGAGTTCGACTAGGCGGGGCGGAGTACTTGCCGTTTCACATTTGAAGGTTTGTTTCAAGAGCTTTTCGCTCGGTGCAACTTTCTGCCCTGAGCTCGAAAGGAGAACCAATATGAATCATCTTGCGAGTGCGGCAGCGCTCTCAATAGTCGCATTGGCGATGGTGGGATGCGCATCCACAGAGATTAAAGACAGTTGGCGAAACCCCGAGGCGACGCCAGAGTCTTTTCAGTTCAAGAAGATCCTGGCCATGGCCATCGTGGATGACATCGTTACACGGCGCGTCGCGGAGGATGAGCTCGCGGATCTTATCGATAGGGCGGAGGTTGTGCCCTCCTACACCATACTCACCCAGGCCGATTTGCAGAACCCAGAACGGGCCAAGGAGAAAATAAAAGAGGAAGGTTTTGACGGCGTGGTGACCCTGCGGGTGGCGAATGTGGATAAGACCGTCACCTATGTTCCGGGGAGCTACGCCGGTCCTTATTCATCCTTTTGGGGTTACTACGGCTATGCTTGGCCGACAACCTACGACTCAGGCTATATGCGTACCGACACAGTTGCAACGATTGAGGCCAATATTTATGCATTGAACCCTGAAAAGCTTCTTTGGTCGGGCACCAGCGAAACCTTTAATCCCGGCACAGCCCGTGAAGTTATTGACGACATTGCGGCTGCGGTTGGCGCGGAGCTGATGAAGCAGGGCCTGATGGCCCCCAAGTAGCGCGCTGTGGAGGTTTGCAGAGGTGAAGTCCGTGTTCTGCTCCGCTATCGGTTGTTGATGTGCCCGCTGTGGGCCTCGAGGTACGCTCCGCGATCAGTATCCCCTGTCGAAAGACAAAAGAAGAATCGTCGTCAATTTTTTGCACAAGCAAGCCATAATCAAGGCATTTTGACGGCGTTCTGACAACAGGATAATGGATTTATGCACAGGGATTCTGCCACTGACTTGGACGCTGGTCGCGGCGTATGAGGGATTTATGGCGGCTTCGAATAGATTTCCTAACTATATGATAATAAACATAAATAAATACTGAGCAGGAGGTAGCCAAAGAAAACAGAAGGCTAGTAATGGCGCGGGTTCATGGAAGATTCACAAAGGTTATCCACAGGTTTATCCACAGGATCTGTGGATAAGAGTAGTTTTTAAAAGTGAAACAATTAGTTACTTCTCCAAAGAGAAAAAGTGCTTAGGCGGCGTGGCTAACCAGCCCGCAGAGATTTGACGTTTGCGCGCCGAAACATGACAGACAGCCCAGCTGCTGTGTGACAGCTTCTTGGATGAAAAGATGGCCGCCAGAGGCGAGACAAAGGCGGAAATGAGCTGTGGAGTCAGTGGCGCTTTTGTTGGGCCAATGATCTTGCAACCATCGGGATATTTCCCTGAGGTTGAGCTCAGATGAGTGTTGAAGAGCAAAAATAAACCCCGCCTGGTGGGGAGGGAACCCAGGCGGGGTTGGCGGAAAGATGAGCCAACGGTAAGATTCCGCCTTCTCGCGGGCGGTTCGCAGATTATCACTGACGGCGCTTGTGAATTCCGTGACGGGTGTCGCTTTGCGCGTAATATTTCAGATGCTGCCAGGGTCGAGGGCCTTTGTTTGCTGTGCCCCGGTAGGTGGTCTGTGTTACCGTTTTGAGTGTCCGAGCCATGATACCTGTCACATGTGCCGCTCGCTGTGAATTTTGGCAGTATCCATGAGATACCCGATGCCCTGAAACCCATTGGTGCCTGCAATATGGCCTCGATCACTGGCAAGCCCCTACCTCGACCGCTCGCGGATCGCATGCGGCCCCGAACACTGGCTGAGTTTGTTGGGCAACAGCATCTTATGGGCGTTGGCCGGCCCTTGCGTCATTCAATCGAGTCCGGCCGCGCTCATTCGATGATTTTATGGGGACCTCCGGGAAGCGGCAAAACGACCTTGGCGCGTCTTGTCGCGGGGCAATGCCAGGCACAGTTATTGGCGCTTTCCGCCGTGTTAGCAGGAGTAAAGGATATTCGCGCGGCCGTGGATAATGCCAGGGTCTACCGAGAGCGTACCGGCGGCGACACAATTCTTTTTGTTGATGAGGCCCATCGTTTCAATAAGGCGCAGCAGGATGCCTTTCTACCTCACGTCGAGAAAGGTGAGGTGGTATTCATCGGAGCGACCACTGAGAATCCTTCCTTCGAGCTGACCAGTGCTTTGCTTTCCCGAGCTCGCGTCTATGTACTAAGGCCGTTGGAGTCGACCGATATTCGTGCCGTGGTTGATCGGGCGCTCGGGGATCGCGAGCGCGGTGTGGCTGCAGCGGGTATCACACTGTCAGCTGAGCTGCGGGATTTACTGGTGATGGCGGCTGACGGCGATGGGCGCCGTGCCCTCAATCTGCTGGAGATCATCGTCGAGCTGGCCCAAGGGGCAGGCGGTTCCGCAGAAGTCCCACGGGATCTAGTGCTTCGGGTGCTCGAAGGGGGGAGCTCTCGGCGCTTCGACAAGGGCGGCGATCTGTTTTATGAACAGATCTCGGCATTACACAAATCTGTCCGCGGGTCGGCGCCTGATGCCTCCCTCTATTGGCTTGCGCGCATGCTGGATGCGGGATGTGACCCATTGTACATTGCGCGAAGGCTGTTGCGCATGGCCACCGAAGACATCGGCAATGCCGATCCCAGAGCGCTGCAGATCACACTCAATGCGTGGGATGCCCAAGCACGCCTCGGCAGCCCTGAAGGCGAATTAGCGCTGGCCCAGGCTGTCGTCTATCTCGCCTGTGCGCCGAAGAGCAATGCCGTGTACATGGCCTTTCAAAGTGCGCTGCAGGACGTCAAGGCGAGCGGCTCGCTTCCGGTGCCGTTGCACCTGCGAAACGCTGCGACTCGTCTGACGCGTGATCTCGATTATGGCGCCGGATATCGGTATGCTCATGACGAGCCCGAAGCCTATGCCGCTGGTGAAAGCTATTTCCCTGAAGAGCTCGGTGCCCGGCGGTACTATTTCCCGACCGATCGCGGGTTAGAGATCCGCATTGCTGAGAAGCTGGCGCGGTTGCGGGCGCGGGATGCGGCCGCGGCTTCGAAACGCGAACGTTAAGACGCGAAAGGGCTTGAAAAGCCCCATGAAGCGCGATTCAGCGCCAAAGGGAATAGAGAAATAAGGAAAAAAAAGCCCCCATCTGGAGGGGTTCAGACGGGGGCGGTACCGAAAGGCAGCCCGGCTGACGCTTTGGGTACTGTTGATAAGGTAGCGCACGGTGTTGCGCCGTGCTGGGGGATGGTTCACAGAAGCAGAGGCAGTCAAAAAAGCTCCCTCTTTTTTCCGTAGTAAGTTTTAGCAAAGTTTACTTACACGGTCCCTTCTAGTGAGAGGTCGGCGAGTAGCCGCCTGTGGAGCGCAATAACACAGTCCCACCGTCTAGGCTGTAGGTGGAATGTCGAGCCATTGTTTGAACACTTATAGCCTACCGCACAGTAATGGCTCCTGGATCCCCCTGAGAAGCTGTTTTGAAAACTACTGCGCTTGCCTGAGCTGCGTTGTGCGGCGTCCCTCAATCCTCATTTACTCCCTTGTACAGACCGGTTGTTTGTCGCCGTAGGCCTTGCGACCCCGGCGCTTGCGACATTTTTAAAACAGCTTCCGAGCCCGTCCACCTTGAATTTACTCGGCGGTCTCGGCACTGTGCGAGTCTGCACGGCGTTGGGCGGATACCCGGTTTGCTCGAAGTCCCCGCCGCATGCTAGTCATTGACCCGCATCTCCGGCACTCCCGCAACACTAACTGGTTAAAAAAGTGCGCGCACCTAACGCTGCTGGTTACTAACTGTCAATGTGATTTTGCTCTCGTGCCTCTACGGAGTCGCGCATTGAAGCACAATGTCCGCTGGGTAAGCGTATGCAAAGAAAGCTCGCAGGCTACACCAGCCGCGGCATACGGTCGGCACCGCTTCGGGCTGCATTGTCGCTTTCGTGCAGCCAGGCTGCAGACGAAAACCAACGGATTACGTCAGCCGATCTCTTACATGTATTTCCCGAAGGCTCTGGCGAAGCGGCAAGTACGAAGACTTCCATCTGAAAAGTTACAAAACCAAATCAAAGGTCGGTCTAAAAATCGAGCTAAAATTCTAATTTGTTACATGATAACACTGTTATCATACTTTTGTAATGTCAATACCGGTTCAGAGCTATATTAATAATAGTAACGTTTTTTAATAGAAACCAAGCAATTATTTGATGGTGAATATCACAGTTTGTTGGTTTCAAATCGGCATTGACACGGCAATCTCACTGAGCTAAAAATATCTAAACTAAAAAAGTTTTAAAATAACACCATATAACAGCGCTATAAAGTTATATTAATATACATACAGATGAAATTTGTTATGGTGTAAAAACATATTATAAAAAATTGAAAATTCGCTTGATTTTTCGGGATCTGCAATCTAAGTTTTTAATAGAATTGCAGACAATTTAGAGGCGAGTTAGAGGCGAGATTTTTCGATCCTAACCGTTTTTTTTTAGGAAAGCGGATCGTCGCAGCCCCTCATTGTTTGGAGAGAACGTTTAGAATGTTGCGAGCGCTCATATAAAAAAACACATAATGGAAAACGCGGAATGGTCAGCACAGGAAGAGTTTAAGCTGACCGACAGGTCCTTCACAGCTGGCGTGATGCGTTGCGGAGCCGTCTTAATCGATTAACTGCGCGCAGTTTTTGTGCACTAGTTTTGAGATTGCAATTATATTGTAGGGAAACGTTAAGATGCCGAGTGACGTGTGCCGTGTGGAGAACTCCGCGAGCCGATTAGGGATTGCGTGGCAAGAGGTTCATGTTTGGCTGATTTGTTTGAGCCTACCCTGGTTTAAAGTAGGCCAACTAAAAAGTGCTCTTTCCCCTGATGAGAAAACTCGAGCTGACCGCTTTAGGTCTCCTGTTGACCGAATGCGCTTTGTGATTGCACACGGAGTCAAACGGATTATTTTAGGGAGTTATATTAACGTCGAGCCTAGGGATCTCCGGTTTGGCTGTAATCGCTATGGAAAACCGGTATTGCTCGGTCAGATTGATCCTTATCAGATACACTTCAATCTTTCTCATTCTCATGACATCGCTCTGCTTGCAGTAACACTAGGGCTGAGAGTAGGCGTCGATATTGAATTCTACGGCGAAGCGAATGTCGATGATTTACTCACACCAGAAGTCTTTTCCCAGAAGGAAATGGAGGTGCTGCACAGGTTACCCGCAACCGAGCGCAGACAAGCCTTTTATAATTGCTGGACTAAGAAAGAAGCTCTCGCCAAGGCGATAGGTTATGGTCTTGCGCATCCTTTTCAGCTGCCGGAATTCCCCATTGCGCCTGAACAGTCTGCGGATCTAGTGACCATGCCATGGACGCAACGCGATGCCCATTGCTGGTCCCTACGTTCTTTAAATATCGCCGAGGCATATGTCGGCGCGTTGGCGGTCGAGGGACACGAGTGGGAGCTTCGCTTTTTGATCCACGATTCAGAAGACTGGGCTGCGCACGTTAGCACGTGTGCTCAATGGAAATTTTGGCCTGCAATTCGAAGGGCGTGGCTGGGCTCCAGTGCGTGGGGAATCCGCATATGCTGAGTGTGCTATAGGCCAGTAATGCGCCGTTTCCCTATGGTCAATGTTGGAGAAAACGGTGCAGGGGTTTGGAGGTGTATTGGTGCCTATGATGGTTTTGTTTAGCGTTTACCCAATTCTTCGCGACGACGCAGAGGGTTGAGGTGCGGGTAGTCAATTAGATGTCGTGGTGCTAGCACAAGGAGTGATGGGAAGTTAGAGGTTAAGTACTCCGGAAAGGACATCACTCTCAGGTAAAGCCTAGCTATTTCGGACACTATATTGTCAGTCGGGGAATATTATTATGATTACGAAAAGTGTCTTTTACCACCTCGAATCTCAAGTGCAATCGTATGCGCGCGTGTTCCCATCCATATTTGATCACGCGCGCAACGCCGAAGTATGGGATGTACGTGGTCGTCGCTACCTAGACTTTCTCGCCGGTGCGGGTTCCTTAAACTATGGGCATAACAATCCGGTATTGAAGGAAGTCTTGATCGAATACATTAGTCGCGATGCAATTACCCATGGTCTAGATCTACATACAACAGCCAAAGAACAATTTTTAGAAGCCATGCGGGACATCATACTCATTCCGCGCGGCCTTGATTACGTTGTACAGTTCACCGGACCTACCGGCGCTAACGCGGTCGAAGCAGCACTAAAGATTGCGCGAAAGGTTACCGGCCGTACCAACGTCATCTCATTTACGAATGGCTTTCATGGCGTATCCATGGGTGCGCTCGCTGCCACCGGCAACCAGCACCATCGTCGCGGTGCTGGCATGCCCTTGTACGGAACGACCCGGATGCCGTTTTGTGGCTACTTTGGTAGAGAGGTGGATACCATTGAGTATCTTAATCGGATGCTTTCCGATCCCTCGAGCGGAGTTGATGATCCCGCGGCCGTAATCGTCGAGACTGTTCAGGGCGAGGGTGGCCTAAAAACGGCCAGCATCGCTTGGCTCAAAAGCCTGCAGGCACTGTGCCGTAAGAAAAAGATGCTGCTTATTGTGGACGACATCCAGGCGGGTTGTGGCCGGACGGGCACCTTCTTTAGCTTCGAACCCGCAGGCCTGAAGCCGGATATCGTCACTCTATCCAAATCGCTTTCTGGCTACGGTCTGCCGTTTGCCATCGTGCTCCTTCGGCGACAGCTGGATCAATGGAAACCCGGCGAGCATAACGGAACTTTTCGCGGTAACAATCACGCCTTTGTTACTGCGACAGCGACCCTTCAACACTATTGGCGAACTCCAACGTTTGTCGATGAAGTGCGCGCGAAAGGTGAGCGCCTCGGTAGCCGGCTGCAGGCGATGGTGGATCATTTCTCGCCCTACCTCATTGAGGTGCGCGGGCGAGGTATGATGCGCGGAGTATGCTGCACTGAGCCGAAGCGCGCGGCAGCGGTTACAGCGAATGCCTTTCGATACGGCCTCATTATCGAGCGTTCCGGTCCCCAGGACGAAGTCATCAAATGCCTGATGCCGCTGACTATAGACTATGCGGAAATGGAGGAAGGATTGGACATTCTCGAGCAAGCACTAATCGAGGAATTCAGTGCCGCTGAGCATGCAGAAAACCGCGCGAAGGAAGAGACTGCGAGAGCCGCTTATGCTTAACCAAAGGTGTACGCACCGTGCCGCGCGTTCGGGCGCTGGTGCGAGGGTATAGCCAGCAAGCGTGTATGGCCATTAAGCAATTCATGGTATCGATTGTGTGTGACTTGCAGTCGCGCCACCCTTGATAGGGTCCTGAAGTCAAAGTCGACACTCAGGCTTCGGGGGGGAGCGGTTCCGTTCCGGGTTGATGTTTTCCCTTGTGTCAGCCTCGTTGTTGCGCTGACTTCAGTCATCTGTAAGTGCGGTGGGTGGCGCAAGGGAGGTCCTGGTGGTCAGGTATTCGGAGGAGGGAGGTCCTGATGGTCAGGTATTCGGAGGAACGAAAAGAGGCGGTGCTGCGTAAGCTGTTGCCACCGCACAATTGCGCGATCCGCGAGTTGGCCAAGGAGGAAGGCATCTCTGAGGTGACATTATACAACTGGCGCCGCCAGGCACAGGGGCAGTCGCTGGTGGTGGGCACCGAGGCTGGGCCGGAGGGCTGGAGCTCGGCCGAGAAATTTGCGGCGGTGCTGGAAAGCGCGACACTGAACGAGGCCGACCTAACGGAGTACTGCCGCCAGCGCGGCCTGTCTACGCAGCACGTCAAATCCTGGCGGGCCGCCTGCGAGCAGGCGAACGACTGGAAGAATGGGTGCGCGCTACAGGCGAAAACGGAGCTTGAGAACGCGTGCCAACGCATCCGTGAGCTGGAACGCGAGCTCAGGCTTAAGGATAAGGTCTTGGCCGAAATGGCCGCCCTGTTGGTGCTAAAAAAAAGCGGAGACGCGATTAGAGGGAAGGGCGAGGACCCTTGATCAATTCCAGATTGCCAACGCGCCGTGGCGCTGACCGACGAGGGTGTACGGGCGGGGGAACGAAGGCCGCAGCCTGTGAGCTGGCCACAGTAGCACCCAACGTTGACGTCGAAACCGTCACGACTGCGGTTGCGCGTGCTCTTTTCGTTCTTTTTTCGCCTTTGCCGCATTGATTTTCGTGAAGAATCAGGCGATATGCAAGTAACGTTAGCAGATGTCACAGAAGATAATTGGGAAGAAGTCGTTGGACTCAAACTCAAAAAGAATCAACGGCGGTTTGTAGCCAGTAACGCATATTCTTTGGCTGAATCGAAGTTTAATAAGTATTGCCACCCAAGAGCGATTTATTATAAGAATAAAGTGGTTGGCTTCATCATGTATGAATCAATGGATGAAGAAGCAAAACCATATGAATACTTCGTTTATCGTTTTATGGTTAAGCGGAAGTACCAGGGGAAAGGCATTGGACAACAAGCCATGATGCTGGCTATCGAAGAGATAAAAGCAAATGAAAATTGTAAAACAATCACGATTTGTTACGCTTCTGAGAATAAGCGGGCAAAAAAACTATATCGTAGTTGCGGCTTTGAAGAAATTGGCCTTGACGAAGATGGGCAGATGATAGCCAAGATTGATGTTATCAGAGCTTGACCCTGTTCTCTTTGGTCGCTGGACGGCTGTGGCCCGCGCGTTTTATGTAGAGATTTCGTTGTTAAGAGTTGATCAACTGAAAAGGAGCCTTCTGGCGATCGCTTAAACAATGTCGCGAGGATGGGC
>JBAPTW010000024.1:0-15002 GCA_049282355.1 Gammaproteobacteria bacterium
CGATTTTTGTTTCTGGCAGTTCATCGTTGCTCAAGTTCGGTGCAACTCTGGCTGACGGCCGGCAGGTCTCATGGTAGATTTCTAAGTCGTAAGACATTGATAAGGAGTTGTTTATGGCGGAGCCAAAGCTGTCTTTCAGCGCGCGCCTTAGGCTGGCGTTTCGAGTGTTTTTCAGATCGTTATCCGATGCGGACTTTGCGAATGTGGTGCGCAACGTAGCCAGCGGTGAGGCTTCGGCAATACCGAAAACCCCGCAGGGTGCGGAAGCGGTGCCTATGCCCCGGCTCAAGGAAGCGACTCCCGAGTCGGCACTGCAGCTACTCGGGTTATTGCAGCAGGGGGGACGTTTGGTGGATTTCCTTGAAGAGGATGTATCTCACTACTCGGATGAAGAGATCGGGGCCGCCGCGCGGGTGGTTCATGAGGGATGTCGAAAAGTGATTCACGAGCACCTCGAAATCGAGCCCGTGCGCGCGGAGGACGAGGGCAGTCGCATAACGCTCGAATCAGGCTTTGATGCTTCCAGCATTCGGGTAACCGGCAACGTTATGGGACAGCCTCCATTTATTGGAACCCTGGTCCATCGTGGCTGGCAAACCCGCAATGTGCGGCTGCCAAAGCTCGCTCAAGGTCATGAGGTGGGGGTATTAGCCCCCGCGGAGGTGGAGCTGTGAACGCCAAGCGCTTCGCTGTAGGTATCGATCTTGGCACGACCCATTGTGCCATTGCTTGCGTGGATCTCGAACAAAGCAGTGGCGAGGAGGTGGCGCTAAAGCAGGTACCGGTGCCACAGCTTACCGCCCCTGGAACGGTAGAAGAACAGGTGCTGCTGCCGTCGTTTCTGTATCTTCCGCACCCGGATGAAATGACCCAGGTGGATATGCGCCTTGCCTGGGAGACCGAGGACGGTGGTATCACCGGCAGCCTGGCGCGTCGTTTGGGTACGGCCACACCGATCCGTTTGGTGGCGAGCGCAAAGAGCTGGCTTTGCCACCCCGGGATCGATCGTCGAGCGGCGATCTTGCCCATCGAAGCGCCGGAAGATCTGGCTCAAATCTCGCCGTTGGAGGCGACCACTCGTTATCTGAAGCATTTGCGAGAAGCTTGGGACTATCAGTACCCGGAAGCGGTGTTGGCGACCCAGGAGGTTATTGTAACGGTTCCGGCATCCTTCGATCCCGCCGCAAGGGAGCTTACCGCTGAGTCTGCAAAGGCGGTCGGATTAATCAACATCGTGCTGCTCGAGGAACCTCAAGCCGCGCTTTACAGCTGGATTCAGGGCACAGAGGGTGAGTGGCGCCGCCAGGTTCAGGTCGGCGATGTGATCCTGGTTGTGGATGTCGGCGGTGGCACCACGGATTTATCCCTGATCGCCGTCACCGAGCGTGAGGGTAACCTGGAACTGTACCGAGTCGCTGTCGGCGACCATATTCTGCTGGGCGGCGACAACATGGATCTGGCGTTGGCGCACCTGGTGCGCGGCAAGCTCGCGCAGCAGGGCAAGCAGCTCGATCTCTGGCAGACCCAGGCGCTCACCCACGGGTGTCGCGCGGCCAAGGAAATCCTCCTATCGGACCCCACGGTTGAGAGCATGCCGGTGGTCGTCCCGGGCCGCGGTTCGCGGCTGATTGGCGGCACGCTGCGGGGCGAGCTGACCCGTGATGAGGTCAGGGAGACCCTCGTGGAAGGATTTTTTCCGGTGGTAGATGCCGGCGCCCGCCCAGTGGCTCGTGCCCGCGGCGCGCTCACCAAGCTTGGGCTTCCCTATGCACAGGATGCTGCGATTACCCGGCACCTGGCCGCTTTCCTCGGCCGTCAAATGGCCGCTACTGCCGACTTGGAGGGCTTTAACCCGACGCTGCCCGAAGGGGCCACCTTTCTGCATCCGACGGCCATTCTTTTTAATGGAGGCGTATTTCGCGCCTCCATCTTGGCCGAGCGTATTGCTGGAGTGTGCAATGCCTGGTTACAGGCAGAGGGCGCTTCGCCGGCGCGCTTGCTGGAAGGGGCTGATTTGGATCTGGCGGTCGCCCGCGGGGCGGCTTACTACGGCTATGCGCGTACCGGCGGGGGCGTGCGGATTCGAGGAGGGACGGCGCGTTCCTATTACGTGGGTGTGGAAAGTGCCATGCCGGCAGTGCCGGGGATGGAGCCACCGATCCACGCGCTGTGCTTGGCACCCTTTGGCATGGAAGAGGGCACCGAGGCGGAGCTACCCCCCCAAGAGTTTGGCCTGGTGGTGGGCGAGCCTGTGCGGTTTCGCTTTTTCGGCTCGTCGGTGCGCCGCGAGGACACCGTCGGGAGCGTGCTGGAGCAGTGGAGCGAGGACGAGCTGGAGGAGCTCGAGGGTGTCGAGGCGACCTTGCCGGCGGAAGACTGTGCGCCGGGGGAAGTGGTGCCGGTACGCTTGCAGGCGGCCGTGACCGAGGTGGGCACTTTACGGCTCGATGCCATTCCGCGCCGCGGTGCCGAACACTGGAAGGTGGAGTTTGACGTGCGCGGCTCAGAAAAAAGAAGCAATGACTGATCTATGATGAATCGTTATTTAGTGGGCATCGATCTGGGTACCACGCATACCGTCGTTGCCTACGCCGATACCGTTGCAAAGGGTGCTTCACCGGTCGTCGAGCTTTTTAGCATTGAGCAGCTGGTAGCGCCGGGCGAGGTGGCCGCCCGTTCCCTGCTTCCGTCGCTGCGCTATCATCCTGCGCCGGGAGAGTTCGATCCACGAGACATTGCCCTGGCGTGGCCCGAACCGGAGATAGGGTATGGTGGTGCGGGAGCTGTGATTGGGGAGTTGGCGAGGGTGCTTGGAGCACAGGTGCCAGGCCGATTGGTGGCCAGCGCCAAGAGCTGGCTCTCCCACCCATCGGTGGATCGCACCGCGCCGATACTGCCCTGGGGAGGAACCGAAGATGTGGCCAAGATTTCACCCCTGGGGGCAAGTGCGAGCTATCTGGCGCATGTGCGGGCCGGCTGGAATCTGCGCTTTCCTCATTTTCCTTTGGAGGCGCAGACGGTGGTGCTCACCGTGCCGGCCTCCTTCGACGAGGTGGCGCGGGCGCTGACAGTGGAAGCCGCGCGCATTGCTGGCCTTGCGCACGTGCAGCTACTGGAGGAGCCACAGGCCGCCTGTTACGACTGGCTTGCCGCCCATCGCGAGCAACTTGCCTCGGCTCTGGGGGACTGCCGTCTGTTGCTGGTGTGTGATGTGGGCGGTGGCACCACTGATTTTACCCTTATCAAGCTGGATTGGAGGGAGCCACAACCGAAGTTTGTGCGCGTGGGCGTGGGTAATCACCTGATGCTCGGGGGTGACAATATGGATCTCGCCTTGGCGCATGTGGCCGAAGGCCGAATGCAGTCCTCTGGAGGCCGGCTGAATTCCGCGGGATTGTCTCAGCTTATGCAGCAGTGCCGCGTGGCCAAGGAACGTTTGCTTGCCGAGAACGCCGCCGATCAGGCCACCGTTTCGGTGCTTGGGACCGGCGCGAAGCTGGTCGGAAGCGCGCGCTCAACGGCGCTCGGTCGCGACGAGGTGCGGTGCATGGTGGTTGACGGCTTTTTCCCGCGTACCGCGCCTGACGAGCATCCGCAACGGCGCCGCGGCGGTATCCTGGAGTTTGGGTTGCCCTACGTCGCCGATCCCGCCGTCACCCGCCATTTAGCCGCTTTTCTCAAACGCCATGACACCGTTTGTCGTGATGCCCTGGGGGATAGATCTCCGCCGTCGGAGGCACTGGCGGTACCCGATGCTCTGCTCATCAACGGTGGGGTATTTCGTAGTGCCATGCTGGTGGATAGGTTGTTGGCGACCTTGGCTGATTGGCGGAGTGAGCCGCCGCAACAGCTGCACAATGATGTTCCCGATGTGGCGGTGGCTCGGGGCGCCGTTGCCTATGGGTTGGCGCGTCGGGGCCAAGGAATACGCATCGGCGGTGGCTCGGCGCGCAGCTATTTCTTAGTGGTTCCCAGCGCCACCGGCGGCAGCTCTCAAGGGGTTTGCTTATTGCCCAAAGGCGCAGAGGAGGAAAGCGAAGTTCGTCTTCATGGGACGACCTTTGCCCTGCGCGTTGGCGAGCCGGTGCAGTTCCATCTCATGTTCTCCAATGATGACACGCCCTACGCTCCCGCCGAGGTGGTGGCTATTGGGGGAGAGGGCTTTGCTGCGCTGCCGCCTGTGGCCACCGTGCTGTCGCCGACGGTCGGTCAGAGCAGCGCGGCCGGCCGAGAAGTCCCCGTGGAGCTTGCCGCCTCGCTGACCGCTGTCGGCACCCTTGAGCTTAACTGCGTGGCACAAGATGATCCCGCGCGCCGCTGGCAGTTGGCCTTTGATGTACGTCGTAGCGGTCCTGAGATGAGCGCGTCCACGGACGTTGCCGCCTTGAATCCCCGTTTTCCGGAGGCCGCCCAGCGCATCGAGCGGGTTTTCGGCAAGCGGGTGCGCGGTATCGGGCCGCGAGAAATCAAGGCCTTGCGCAGCGATCTGGAAAAATTGCTGGGTCCGCGTGATGCCTGGGATACGCGGCTACTGCGTGAGCTTTTTGGCTGTCTGTGGGACGGTGGGCGACACCGGCGTCGTTCAGCGGATCACGAACGGTTGTGGTTCAATCTGGTCGGCTACTGTCTGCGCCCGGGATTTGGTTATCCGCTCGATGATTGGCGCGTTCAACAGGTATGGACCCTGCATGATCAGGGCCTTCAATATGCCAGCGATGCACGCCTCTGGGCGGAATGGTGGACGCTGTGGCGGCGTTTGGCTGGGGGACTGGACAGGGCGGCGCAACAGCGGCTCTTGGACGATGTGGAAGATTACTTTCGCACTCCCGCAACGGGACGGCGCACCGACCTCGGGGCGGGGAAAAAAAAGGGGTATGAGGACGCCGTGCGGATGGTGGCGACCCTTGAGCGGTTGCCTGCCGAGACCAAAGTGGCGATCGGGAGTTGGTTAGTCGAACGCCTGCGGGAGGCAAAGGAACCGTCACAGAGCTGGTGGGCGGTCGGCCGCCTAGGTGCTCGGCTTCCGTTTTATGGCAGCGCCCATGATGTGATACCGGCGAGCGTGGCGGAACGCTGGTTAACCGAGCTTTTTGTCGTGGACTGGCGCACGATCAAACCGGCTGCCTTCGCGGCGACGCTGATCGCGCGCCGAAGCGGCGATCGCCAACGCGATCTCCAGCCCTCGGTGCGTACTGAAGTTGTCCAGCGTTTGCGGGCGGCGAGAGCCGCAATGGGTTGGGTGCGGATGGTAGACGAGATCGCGCAGATGAATGAAGCGGACGAGAAGCTCGCATTCGGCGAATCTCTGCCATCGGGATTACGGCTCATTCATTAGCGCCAACCGCGTCTAGACCGCCGTGCAGTAGCCTATAGCAACGTTTGTGCTGATACGATGCCATCGCGGGGGCGTGTTGACGCCACTGAGCGCACCTGCATTTGGGGTGCACTTACGGAATCTGCGATTATAATTTTCTGTTAAGGTGGCTTTCTTTGTTTCCAGCATACGCTACATACGCTAACAAGCTGTTTTAATATGTCGCGAACACCGGAGTCGCAAGGCGCGCGGTGGCGAGGTTTGCACGAAAAATTTCACTAGGTGGGGCAGGCACTGGATGGAAGCGGAGGTGATCGATGATATATCCAGGTAGTCAGGAATCGCAGGATAAGCGTTCTTCTCAAAATATCCGCCCGGGGGAGGGAACGAAAATCCATGACCAGGAAACTATGATGGGAGACGATCGTAACGGCGTTGGCGCACCCGATGCGAAGGAGGTGGAAGAGGATGATTGGTTACGGATTTTTGAGGATGAGATCGCGGCTTCCAGCCGAGCTGCTATTGAGGGAGCCCCCTCTGCGCAGGAAGGTGGGGCAAGAGAGCACGCGACCGCCCGCGATGCAACCTCGTCTGCGCACAACACTCAGGGATCAGATACAGGAAGCTCGTCCGCGGTGGAGGGGACTTCTCGGGGGAGGGGCACGGTGCTGCGGGAGCGATTTACAGGTCATCGCTCTCTGCGCCGGCTTGGCCTCATGGTCGAACGTTTAAAGAGCGGTTTTGCTAACTGGCGACGCGGCTTCGCAACCCTGCCGCGGCGTTCTCAGCGTTGGGTGTTAATCGCCGGTATTGCAGGGGTGAGCGCCATTCTGTGGGGCGTGTTTGCGCCGTCGGGTCAGGGATCCCGGAGTGCAAGTGCTTCCGAGCTGTTGGCACAAGCGCAGATGTCCAACTCCTTACTCGAACGTCAAGTGCAAAACTTAAACGGTGAGCTGCAAGGTGCGCGCAAAGAACGAGAGCAGCTGCGTAACGAAGTCGATGCGCTGACGGAGGAACGTGACTGGCTAGCCGCCAGGCTTGATGCCGTCGCAAGCGCCGGTGCGCCCGTAATCGACGGCACAGCGCCGCCCTCCCCGACGCCGCCCGCCGCGAATTCTATCGCATCATCGACCTCGGAGAAAACCGATGTGCCCTCAGCCGGTGATTACGAAGTCGCAAGGGGCGATACGCTGTGGTCCATTGCTCATCGGCACAACGCCGACGTGAAGCAACTTGCGGCAGCCAATGGAATCGGCCCGAGTGATCCGCTCAAGCTCGGCCAACGGCTCGTCATCCCCGATGAGGGAAGCCCGTCGGCAGCGGAAAGTGAAGGCAGCGCCGAAAAGGGGACCACTGAGGAAGTCGCAACATCTAGCGGGAGTAAGGCACGGCAGGTGGAATACACGGTCAAACGCGGTGATTCCTTGTACGGAATTTCCCGGCAATTTGGCGTCAGCGTTGAGCAGCTACAGGCGTGGAACAGCCTCGGAAAGGGTGAGGTATTGCGACCGAGCCAGCGGCTGATCGTTAACCTCGATGGCGCGGCCGATAGCAGAGCGCTGCCCTGATCATCAACGTGCGCCGGCCCATACATACGTATTTATGCGTATTTCTGCTTGACGCAAGATCTGCTAAGAGGTAATGATCATTTGACGCCTGTCAGCTGACCCGGAAAGTAACATCACGGCAGGCCCCCTAGTGGGCGGGTGATCCACAGGAGGATCTCCGCGCAGCAAGCGTTGGCAACGAGAGGCCGTGAGCTCGAGTACAACCGAAAGACGTTTACGCGGCGTCCCTGTGGCGCCCGGTGTTGCCCGGGGCCGCCTATGTTTCCTGCAAGCGGCGTTTTCGTCTCAGGTTGGCTTCGCGCGATTTTCAGCCAGCGAGGCGGAACGCCTTATTGAGGCTCTGTCTTGGCTGACCGAGCGCTTGAAGCGCTTGGCGGCAGATGTGGCTGTGCAGTTGGGCGCCGAGGCGGGAGAAATCTTTTGGGCGCAGCACATGCTCCTCGAGGATCCCGCCTTGCGGGAAGCACTCCTGGATCATGTAAAAGGCAAAGCGCTCTCTGCTGAGCAAGCGGTGGTGCGTGAGTTTGAACGCTGCCGGCGCAATCTGGCTCGATCGCCTTGCGGATCGCTGCGCGAGCGGGCGGTCGATTTTGCTGAGCTCAAGCAGGCGCTGTTGGACCGCCTGCGTCACCGGACGCCTCGGCTTTGCTGCAGCGACCGCGCTACTTGCCCGATGGGGGTTTGCCAACTTCACCACGCTCATATTGTCGTTGCTGTGGAGTTGACGCCGGTGCTCGCTGTCGAGGCTGATCCGCAAACCGTCGGCTTTCTCGTCGAACGCAGTGCGCGCAACTCCCACGCCGCCATACTCGCTCGGGCGTTGAACCTTCCAACGGTGAGCGGTATCGAGAGTCTTTTTGACGCCGTGCCGCTCGAAGCGGAGTGTTTGATTGATGGCGATACCGGCGAGCTCATCGTGCATCCCTGTCGAGAGACGGTACATGCTTATGAATTGCTCCGGGAATCCACCACGCCCCGTGTCCCGATGGCAGAACCGGTGCCCGTGCTACAGGTAATGGCGACCATCGACCAGCCCATTAATCTGAGCGAAGCGGTTGCTGCGCGAGCAGACGGTGTCGGGCTTACGCGCACCGAGATGGTGGCCTTGGCAAAGGGAGGGTTGCCTGGCGAAGTGGAGCAAGAAGCGCAATACCGCGAGATCGTTGAGGCGATGTCGGGTAAGCCGGCCTACGTTCGCCTATGGGATCTAGGATGTGATAAAGCGCCTTTGGCTGTTGGCTTGGGTTTAGACACCAGTTTGCATGGATGCCGCGGTGCGCGCTACCTCCTCAAACGGCCCGAGCTGTTGCGTACCCAGGCCCGGGCTTTGGCGCGCGCGTCGCAATGCCATCCCATCCACGTCGTTTACCCCATGGTTTCCGATCCGCAACAGTACACAGCGGTGCGAGATCTGTTTCAGCAAGCTATCGTCGATCTCCCTGAAGCTCGCCTCTATCACGGAATTATGTTTGAAATCCCGTCTGCTTGCCTGCAAGCCCGCGAGCTGTTTGACATCATCGACTTTGGCTGCATCGGTACCAACGATCTAATTCAATACCTGTTCGCCATCGATCGTGGGGATGAGAGTGCAGATTACGAGCGATTGTTTGATAGTCCCATCCTATGGCGGTTGATCGCCGACCTTGTAAGGGCGGCGGAGATGGTAGGAAAACCACTGTCCATCTGCGGCGAGTTGGCGGGTGAGCCGCGCTACACGCAGCGCTTACTGGACGTTGGGATTAAAGTCTTGAGCGCCACGCCGCGGCGTATTGCGAGCGTGCGGCGTGCGGCAGGTGGCGTAGCGCCAAGTAAACCTCGCCTAGAAAGCTTTTTATTAAGCCCCATAGAGCCCAAACAGAGCCCCGAAGAGGACCACTGCTAAGAGCACAGCGACTACGAGCAAGATCTGAGCAAGGTCTCGTTGGCGGTCCTTTAACTCAAAGCTGAGCCAAGCGAAGAAGGCGATGAACGCCAGCAAAAAAATAATGACTCTCATGGGATAAGCCGCATCCCCCTTGGGTGCGAAAATCTAGCACAGGGCGAGCGGAGATAATCAACTGGAGGCTTCTGTCTCCAGCAGCTTTATGAGTTGGTCGGCCGGCACATAGCCTGGCTGCATCCCGCCATCGTCCAGTACCATAGCAGGCGTTCCACTGATACCCATCTGTTGCGCCGCTTCATAATGGGCCTGCACCGGATTGTCGCAATGCTGGGTGGGGACGTTACTGCCTGCTTTGGCATCGGTGATGGCCTGCTGTCGATCTTTGGCACACCAGACGGAAACCATCTTCTCGTAGGTCGGTGATCCAATTCCTGCTCGCGGGAAGGCGAGGTAGCGAACCTTTATGCCGTGGCGGGTCAGCTCGTTGACCTCTTGATGCAATTTACGGCAGTATCCGCAGTCGACGTCGGTGAATACCGTTATCGTGTGTGCGGTTTTTTCTGGGGCAAAGACGATCATGCTGTCTTCGCCCAGCCCTTCGATGATCTTGAGGCGAGCTTGCTTTCTCCGTTCTTCTGTGAGGTTGGCTTGGGTCTTCAAATTGAGCAGCTCGCCTTGGATGACATACTTACCGTCTTCGTGCACGTAGAGGATCAAACGCGGGTTGTACATGACCTCATAGAGACCGGGAATGGGGCTTTGGCTGACGCGCTCGGGCTTCATGCCGGGCAGCAGCTGGTTGATAGACTCGAGCAAGCGGGGCGGTGTTTCTTCAGCAAGCGTTATCGTTGGTAAGCCAAGAACGGCTGGCAACAAGAACCAGAGATATTTTGTCATGGGTGGGGGATCTCCTTAGATGTCGGCAGATGTCGGCGGCAGGGTAGCCGCGGAAAAACACGATGTGCGTTTTGGATCTCGTCGTCAGTGAGTGGCCACGGATTGCCGAGAATGCTGCATTAGATAACATCAGACTCATAAGGGAAAGCTTCGGTTCCTCGACCGAGCGTTGAATTCTGGGCTGGAAAGTCAATCGCGGCGAAGTCGCTCAGACAGTGCAATGGGCGTTGGAAAACGTAACACGATAACGTACGGCGACACGATGAAGCTCAATAGCGCGCAAGTCTGAATGAGGTAGGATGCTTTGGGGCTTATTATCGCCAGCTCGAGGGCGAGTATCGCTATTAAGAAAGCAAATTCGCTGACCTGACCGAGCCGCACTCCCATCTCGAGGGCGCTGGAACGCGATTCACCTGCTTGCCGGAATAAGGTGAGAAACACCCAGGGCTTTAGAAGTAGCGTTACCCCGGCGAGCAAACCGGCTGGAAGCAATACCTCGGGTAATGCTTGCAAGTTGAAGCCAGCCCCGAGGGAGAAGAAAAACATGACGAGAAAAAAATCCCGAAGCGGTTTAAGCGTTTCGGAAATGAACAAGGAGATACGGCTAGCGGCGAGCGCCACGCCGGCGATAAACGCGCCAATTTCCGAGGAAAGCTCGAGCTGAACCGCTAGCTCGGCCATCCCCAGGCACCAGCCGATGACGACGAGAAAAATATACTCCTGGATTCTTTCAAACCGGCGAATGAGCTTTATCAGCACGTAGCGCTCAAACAGAAATGCAAAGATAAAAAGGGCAGGCAGCGATAGGAGGGCGAGGGCGACGTGCAGCAGTCCGGTATTTTCACTGCCGTGGACCTGCAGCAGCAATATAATCAGCACTGCGATGATATCCTGAAGTAGCAGGATGCTGATCATGATCTCACCCATACGCTGGTGATGCAGAACCGTGGTGGGCAGTAACTTGAGTCCGATAATGGTGCTGGAAAACATCAGTGTGGCACCGACCAGCAAGGCTTCTGCCCAACCCAGCCCGAACAGAGCGCCGATGACAATTCCGGGCAAGGCAAAGGCCAGCGAGCTCGCTGCAGTTACAGCAGTGGTTTCCCGAATGAGCTGCAATAGCTTTTGCGGGGGCAGATTGAGCCCGAGCAGGAACAAGAGGAACATAATCCCGATATGGCCAATTTCCTGAATAAGCACCGGGTCGACCACCAGCTTGAGCATCCAGGGCCCAAACAAAACGCCTACTACGATGTAGGCGACCAGCAGCGCTTGGTGCGCAAAGAGGGCGAGCGTGGCCAGCGCGGCGGCGCCAGCAAAAATGAGGAATACTGTGAAGAGCACGGGGTCAGAGTGCATGCCTTAAGCCTGCTTTAGCTTTGCCCTTGCGAGGCGATCCCCGAGAGAGCAATGAGCGGAGGTCCTGTGTGAGAGCTTGCTTCGAGAATTTCTGCGCTTGCCCAAGTGGCATTGCGCGGCGACCTCTCATCGTGAAATAGCCGGGAGCCATTTTGCACGGCCCCCGGCTGGGGGCAAGTACATCCTCATTACTTTACTCTTGCTGTACACGCCATGTTACTCGCCCCATGCCGAGAGCTCACGCTCTCGAGGTGCCGCCGACAGCTGTGGTTGATTGCTTCACCTCCAGATGGGTTGCTCGTTAAGCCCAAACTGGCGTAAGCTCGTGCTGCAACCGCTTGCGATTTTCAGCTGTGCCTTCGCGCGGGTGGTCTAACAAAGGCCCCTGAGGGGTGAATCAGGGGAGGCGCATGCAGGGAAACAGCACACCTAAATCTTTCCCGATCAAAATTCATTGGCTTCAAGGGGCATTTTTGGCCCAGCCAGGGTGTTTCATCCTAGCAGAGCATTGCCAGAGACCCTAAACAATAAACTAAGGAGAATATCATCGTGACAACAAAGCTTGTTCTGCTCCGACATGGGGAAAGCATTTGGAACCGAGAAAACCTGTTCACCGGATGGACCGACGTCGACCTTTCGGAGAAGGGCGTTGAGGAAGCCAAACTGGGTGGTCGCCTGCTCGCACAGGAAAACTTCCAGTTTGACATCGCCTTTACCTCGGTCCTCAAGCGGGCAATCCGCACCCTGTGGTTGGTACTCGATGAGATGGACCTGATGTGGATCCCCGTACACCGCTCCTGGCGTCTCAATGAGCGCCATTACGGTGCGCTACAGGGACTTAATAAGGCAGAGACCGCAGAGAAGTACGGTGATGAACAAGTCCTCATTTGGCGCAGGAGCTACGATATACCGCCGCCGCCTTTAGAAGAGACCGATGAGCGTTATCCTGGACACGAACGGCGTTATCAGGATTTGCAGGCCAGTGAGCTCCCTAAAACCGAATGCCTAAAGGATACCGTGGATCGATTTCTGCCCTACTGGCACGAGGTGATTGCTCCCACCATACGTGACGGAAAGCGGGTGATTATTGCCGCCCACGGCAATTCTCTGCGGGCTTTGGTCAAGTACCTCGATAATGTCTCCGAGGAGGATATCCTTAAGCTCAACATACCCACCGGGATTCCTTTGGTGTACGAGCTGGATCAGGATTTGAAGCCGTTGCGGCACTACTACCTGGGAGATTTAGAGGAAATCGAAAAGGCCATGCAAGCGGTGGCCAATCAGGGCAAGGCGGCGAAATAGCCTGCGGCACTGTAGAGGGGGAAGCGGCGCTGGTGTCTCAGAGGCGCATCGGCCAAGCGCCTCTGCGGGCGCAAAGTGCGCTGATGTTAACGATCGGACAGCCGATGGGAGAGAGTGAACGGCCGGCGAATGAATG
The DNA here is from genome assembly GCA_049282355.1 of Gammaproteobacteria bacterium. Taxonomy (GTDB): domain Bacteria; phylum Pseudomonadota; class Gammaproteobacteria; order HK1; family HK1; genus JAGTVB01. The sequence continues at coordinate 12,459 of JBAPTW010000024.1, forward strand.
CTTGCCAGCTCAAGCCTCCGAGCAGTTCTTGCGCGGCTTTCTCTCCCTCGATAGATTGGTGAAAGTGCTGGTGGAAATGCAAAAGATGCCCGTGTCCGACGATGCCGGCTCGGCGGAAGATCTATTGGAAAGCCTGGAGTATGTAGGGGGGCTCCTGGATGATATTGTTGAAAGCAGGGCCATGGTGCAGGTCGTTTTTCGCTTGCCGGTGGAGTTAATGGATCGCCTGGATGGGTACGTGAAACGACTCAACAAGGCGGATCGCTCTAGACGGGTGACCCGCAGTGATGTGGTGCGGCAGCTACTCACGAAAGCGTTGGAGCCCAAAGACAAGCCGGAGTAAACTCATTGCCGAGCTCCAACAAGATGGCATGAGTTTTGCGATATTGTTCGGTCTCGGAGCACATCGCACCATGACGGCGGCGGCTCGTACCTGCCCTTGCGCGTTGGGATCGCCAGTGTCGTTATTGCTGGCGTCCCGGTGAGCTAGACGCTCATCCAACGAAACGCATCAATGACCCTGCGAAGTGCCAGCGTTAGGGACGGGTGTGCTTCCTCGAAGTCCCCCGCTGTCTGACGAAGCCGGTCGTTGAGCGACTGGTGTCGCTCGGCGGTGCCTTCCTCGGGCTTTTCTAGCGTATGTTGGATATCTTCCATGAGGTCCTTTAGGAGAGCTCGATCCTCTGTACCGATGGACTCAGTACGGTCAAGTTCCTCATGAAGTTGCTGTAGGGTCTCTCGCAACCGCCGTTCTGGCATTTGGTTCATACCTCTTTGGGAGCAACCTCGGCGCAAGCGTGCCGGTTTATTGCAATGCAAAGGAGATTATACTCAGCTTGCATCTTAGAGGTTGAGATTGTCGAGCGCTTATCGTGAGTACTGAACGAAAACGGCAGGTGGGACGGGCGACGACACCCTCTTGACCGGCGTCCTGTATGGAATCGAGTATAGCAGTCAGAGGAAAAGATATGCGTTCAGGTTTCCGGCATGGTTTAACAGGGGCGATCAGCTTGTTGATGTTACACTGTGCGCCCCTGGCGTACAGCCAGCAGTCGATCGACTGCAAGCGAAGCTGCGAGAGCGATTACTGGAAGGGGGTGAGCGAGTGCCACCGGTCCCACACCCTCTACACGGATATCCGTCGGTGCCAGGATTCCGAGGAGATGGATAAACGCAAATGCACGGATCGCTGCTTAAAACCCCAAGGTCGGGAACCTGGCGATTGCAATAAGCGCTGCGATCGCGACTATTGGGACGACGTCAGTACTTGCTATCGATCCAGCTACCGCTACAACGACATCCGCGCGTGTGAAAATTCGGCAAGGGAAACCAAGGACAAGTGTGGCCGATACTGTTCGCAGCGCGCCAAAGAGGCGAGGCCTTAGCGTTGTGCCTCGCTCGGGTTTTGCCGCTCGGCGTGCGATTTCGCTTCACTGATGGCCGCGCTTGGTGATCTATGTCAGCAGCTTTGCCGAGGTGGATCAATGCCTTCCACACCACACGCTAACCTCTCGCCGCGATGCGCCGCGATAGGGCTTCGAACTCCCGCTGCATGCGCAGATTGGTGAAAGGTTGCAGAGTGGGGACTTGCAGGTTCATCAGGGCATCAAAGGCATAACGGCTAGTTTGCAAGATGGCTAGCAGCTCGGCGCTGTAGCGCACCGTGGCATAGGTGTTGTTCGCCAGCCGCAAGTCGCTCTGTACGCGGTCGCGAGCAGCGGCCACCTTGGCACGCTGGGATTCGAGCAGCTCGATATAGAGCGCCGCGGTATCGATGGTGAGCTGATTAGCGCGCATATTGGCAGCGTAGCCGCGTTTTCTGTTCTCGTTTGAGTCTTCCTTGAAGGCGGCTTTGGAGTTCTGATACAAGGCCTTGGTGTTGGCAATGATATCTTTAAGTTGCGGGATATACTGCTGATCGATGTCGGCGATATATCGATTCTGCATGTGCTGCACAAGCTCCAGCAGCACCACATGCATGCCGTAGTAGCGCTTCGCGTGTGCGACATCTTCTTCGGAGTCGGCCATTAGCGCGAGGAGCTGTGTATCGATCTTTTTGGCCGTGTTGAAGACGACCGCCATCTGCACGATGTCTCTCGAATCGACGCGAGCGAGCAGCATATCCGCCTCACCGGGCGTGAGCGCAATGCCAAGCGCGCTTAGCTTGTCGATGAACTGCCGGGAGATGGCCTCAATTTGCGCCTCGTGATCGGCGATGCGTTGACGCTGCTCGGCGATCTGCTGCTCATAGTCGCGCTTGGTGGTTTGCAGACGATGGTGTCGCGGCGCGGCGAGCTGCTGTTCCTTGAGCGTGAGAATCTGTTGTTTGGTTTCCGCGATGCCTTGACGGAGCGCGAAAATTCGCTCTCGCGACTGCATGATGGCGTCTTCCTCGAAGATCGCCGTCATGTCGTCGAGCAGATCGTCAAAGTCCTCCTGGAACCCGGCCTTGTCCTTGCGAAAGAAAGCCGACTGCGGCGCATTCGCGCGCGCTTGCATGATGGCGACTCCGTCCTCGAGTCGGGTCAGCGTTTCGGCGAGGGT
>JBAPTW010000025.1:0-59531 GCA_049282355.1 Gammaproteobacteria bacterium
GATCCCGGGCGCGGGAGTAGTCGTACCAGCGCCGGCGCGATTCCAGGTCCATGGGGCTGAGCTTCCACTGCCGCAGGGGGTCCTCGATGCGGGCCTCGAAGCGGCGTTTTTGCTCCGCGTTGCCCACCTCGAGCCAGTATTTGATCAGCCGAATGCCGTTCTCGACGATATGCCTCTCGAACTCTGGGCAGACCTCGAGAAACTTGTCCCGCTGCTCCTCGGTGCAAAAGCCCATCACATACTCCACGCCCGCACGGTTGTACCAGCTGCGGTCGAAGATCACGACCTCACCCGCCGCCGGGAAGTGCGCCAAGTAGCGCTGTACGTACATCTGGCTCTTTTCGCGATCCGATGGCGCCGGTAGCGCCACCACCTGAAACACGCGGTGGCTCACCCGCTCGGTGAGCGCTTTGATCGTGCCCCCTTTGCCGGCGGCATCGCGCCCTTCGAAGACAATGATGATCCGCTGACCGGTCTGCTTGACCCATTCCTGAAGCCCGCAAAGCTCCGCCTGGAGCGTGCGCAATTCCTTATCATATTCCTTGCGCTTGAGCTTCGGATTACCATTGCCCGGGCTCACCGGCTGCTCGGGGGCTTTGTTGGCTTTATTGGCGCGCTTTTTCATGGCGTGACTCTCGATGATTCGTTTGCCGAACCCGTTGCCGGCGACCCTTCACGGACCCGGCGCGAAACGTGCGCCGCCCAGTCAGCGACGCATTGAGGACTTCCTATTCAAGGTATCCTCCGAATAATACCCTATCCAGCGAGCGCCATCGACAGCATCTCTTTGCAGCCCGGGTCGAACATTGGGGCATTGCGGACCTATTTACGGCACCCTCATCGCCGGCGCACAATCCATCCGACCGGGATGCTGGGGGTGTTCAAAGAGGGCGGCACCCCGTCAAGAACCACACAAAAGGGGGCAACCACGATGGCGCCGACCAACTCCACCCCGCTCTCGAACGTGGAAGCGAAGCAGCCGCGGACACTCAAGTACTTTTTCCATGCCAATGCGGATCGCGTGGACCGCTGGAATCAGCTCAATACAGTGGCCACCCGCTTGCGCCAAGCCCAGGAATCCGGATTGGAGACCACCGCCCTCGAGGCCGCCGTTCATGCGCTCTTCGAAGACATCGCGCCGCTCGAGCAATATTGGGCCTTTCCCAGCAAGGCGCTGGTTGCCGCCCTCGGATCCGACTTGAGCACGGACGACTCAAGCTCGTCCATGCCAGTCCCACGGAAAAGCAAGCGTTTCAAATTCGCGTGAAGTCGCTGGTGGAGGACGTACCCTCCCTTGCGGATTTCAGCCGCTTTCATGACGGTTACCGGGAAGACGTGGCGAGCAAGACCCGAGAAGGCGATATGCGCAAGGCCTACTTTGCGGCCTACAACAGGGATGCCTGTGAACACCTGAGACTCGATAGCGACACGCTCGAAGCACGGCTTAAGAACGGGCCGGAGCTCATCTCGGCGAGCTTCGTGATCCCCTATCCCCCAGGCTTCCCGATCATGGTCCCGGGGCAGGTAATAACACCTGCCATCATCGAGTTTATGCGAAAACTCGACGTGACCGAGATCCACGGGTACAACCCAGACCTCGGTCTCAAGCTCATCAAGCCTGCGCTACCGGAGTTGCCACCACCCGCGATCGGCCAGCAGGGTTCCTGAGGCTAAGCGCACCAAGAAAGTCAGGGAGCTAATGCTATGGTGAAAGCAGTCAGTGAGGCAGAGATCGAACGCATTAAGAACGTGGCGAGCCTGCTCTATCGCGCGGCGCGCCCGCTACGCATTCTCCGGTCGATCGACTGGCCACCCGCGGTCAAAGAAGCGTTCTTCGCCAATGGCGCCCGAGAACTGCCGAAGATGAGCTATGCGGGCTTTGACCCCACACCGACCGTCGAGACGGTCCGCGAGGTGCGCCGTCTCATCGTGCCGATCTCCCCCATCGATCTGTGGTTCGAGCGCCAGGCAGACAGTATAGAGGGCGGGGCCCGCATGTTGGCCGGCATGGGAACCGCCGTGTTCTTCGAGCATGCACGTCGGCTCTATGGCGAGCCGACCGCCCCGTTACGTTACCACCCCACCACGTCGCTGGAGCTGGCGCAGCGCATCCAGGCGGTGATCGAGCAGTTGGCCCGCATCGATCCCGGCGTGGCGCCGCCCGCTTACCGAACAGCAGAGGACATCGCTCAGGAGATCGAGGAGCGCGTCAATCGACATTTCGGTGAGGAGGCGCCAAGAGTCGAGATCGTGGACAAGTTATCCGCAAACGCCCTTGCGACGGCAAGCGCCATCCGCATCCGGCGCGACGCCCGCTTCACCGACCGAGACGCGGCCCAGCTACTGAACCATGAAGCCTATATCCATGCGGCCACCTCCCTCAACGGTCGCGCTCAGACCGATCTGCCCGTCTTGGCAGCCGGTCATCCCTGCACCACGCGCACCCAAGAGGGGCTTGCGGTGTTTGCGGAAATCATCAGCGGCACCATGGAACTCGATCGCCTGCAACGGCTGGCGTACCGTGTGTTTGCGATCCAGATGGCGATCGAGGGGGCCGACTTTCTCGAAGTCTACCGTTACTTTCTGGAGCGCACGGGTAACCCGGATCAGGCCTTCGAGAGCGCCCGCCGTGTCTTTCGTGGCGGCGTCATCACCGGCGGCGCCCCCTTTACCAAAGATGTGGTTTATCTCTTCGGCCTATTACAGGTCAGCAACGCGATTCGTGCCATCTTCTCGGCCGGCCGATCGGATTGTTTGCGCTTGTTATTCTGCGGCAAGTTGGACTTGCAGGACATTCCCGCGCTCGCCGAGCTCGCGCGCATGGGGTTATGCCGGCTGCCCCGCTTTCTGCCGCCCTGGGCGAGCGATCTGCGCAGCCTGCTCGCCTTGCTGACCTATTCCACGTTCATCAACCAGATCGACATGACACCGATGATTGCGGTGGCTGAGAAAATGCTGGAGAGCACTCCAGTCGTTGAACTGCCATCGAGCGGCAGCTCTGATCGTTCCGCCCCTTGAGAAATGGACAAGTAACAGTCATTGGCCCCGATACACCAAGGCCGGCGTTATTGATGAGCGCAGAGCTAACACCACATGCAACCAGCCCACTATCGTCCTAGCGGTGGCGAAGGTATTGCTCTCTTGGTGGGTGGAACAAACGCCCGAAAACTTAGACAATCCGCCGAAACCTTACCCATGCCTTTGGAGATTTCGTTGTAGTTCGGTCGCCTCCCCTCCACCAACAACACAAAGATCGGGATTCTCTCCGGTCTTTTTTTGCCCGTGAAACGCCGGTACTGGCGCGGGTTCGCGGGCTTCGCCTCTTGAGCGCCACCCTGTCACAACCCCCGTTTTGGGGCCATTTTCGTCGCATTTTTCTCTCTGTTCTCTGTTTTGCTCTTGAGCAGTCAAGAGGCCCAATCGAGCAATGACGCGGGTTTCGGGGGGTCGGGTTGGAGTTGGCGATTGGTAGGCGGAGGCGACCGAAAAACCAAGAGAGGGTCGCGGTGCCTTAAAGCCACCTGAAGCCGTTGCCAGATCGAGCGACAGGAGTCGGCCAAAAGCTGTCTTCCCCGCGTTCGGCGGGGAATGTCCGCTTCATAGGAAAGTCGCCTGTTGTGGTCTCCGTGTCGAATGGGCTGCAGCTGTTCCAATTCCGCTTGGTCGATTCGTGTCCCAAGCTCCGGTGCGTATAAACCAACAACTGCATCTGATATAGCGGCTCTGACCGGCTCCATCCAGGCGTGCTGCCGATTGGCGGGAGCCGATCATCGTAGCTGTTGGTTCTGCTGCCGGGTCTTAACGACGCCAGCAGGGCTAACAGTTAGTCGCGCCTATCGCCTATCATACCGTCGATCACGTCGTGCCACCCCGGCAACGCTCACCGGCGTGAGTGGACGGCCGACCACGGCTTCGGCACTTGAGATCAGACTGTGAAACCCTGGGATCGAAAGCCGCTCTCCAATCTCAGATCCGCAAACCACGATGGTTCCGGCGATCATCAAAATACCCATTCGCTTGGATATGCTCATTCAGATTCTCCCGTTTTGAAATGCGCCGGCAAGTCACCAGTGCCCTCGAGATTCCTTAGGTCGACCTTTTTTGCGCCGGTTGTGTTCTTGAAGGTGAAATCAGTGGCTGCCACCTCATCCCCTGTCTTCCAGTCCCTGATCTGTATAGTGTATTGAGGTGCGCCGGGAAGGTCCTTGGTGGTGACGGAATATCGGCAAGGATAGGGACGTTCCCCTTGTGCGATCCAGATCTGCCAATCGATTACCTCTTTCCGAAAAGCCAGGAAATCACACTCAACGCCACCGACCACGCCACTGCCAAGGTCCTTTACGTCCACGACACCTCGCATCAGCGCATCGTAGGCATTCGTCAACAGCAAATTCGCGGCAGGGAGGTGCCGGTCATATTTCGATCGCAACTCATCGATTAGGTGATCAATCGTGCCAGGCACATCTTGCTGCGCATAGATGTTCAGGTTCTTGCCCAGCACGGTTAGTGTGTTCCCGTCAAACGATGTCTCGACATCGGCAAATCCGCCGGCGCGCGTGGTGCGAATCTTGTCAGGCCGGTTGAGAGTTACCGCACCTGAACTCACAAGCGCGAGTATCTGTTCATCTTTGGTGACGACCTCGAGTGCGGCATCGTATTCGAATGAGATCGTCCTCTGCGCAGCCAGATAATCGGACATGCCCTTGAGCAGCCTTTTGGCATCTGCCTCATCGGCTCTCACACCCACCGGCGTGCCCAACACAACGATCAGGGACAGCGATACTGCGAACATGCTGCGTACAGAACTATTTAGTAGTTTTCGTGTTGTCTGCGTCATCTAAGGGCACCTCTTTGTTGGACAGAAATTCCTCATTTTTCGAACCCCCGGGGCGACTTCTGGTCCTGCGCTTGCTAAACTCAAGGTTCTGAGCCGGTGTGGAAACACGTGCGACCGAACCGGGATCGACTGATTCCCGCGGTTTACGCGACCCGTTTCAGGTGGTCCCCTCACCTAAAGCAGCAGACGTTTCATGATCATCAGAATCTCTTTAATCGGCAACTTCGTGGCCCCGGCGATCACGAGCGGCAACAAGGCCGCAGCCGAGACCGGCAGCAGCCCTGAGCGGGTGACGAGTAACCCGGAAAGTTTGCCCGCGCTCTCGTAGAGCTGTGTGGGATCGGGCACCTCACCTCTTCGGCCCCCATCGGTTCCGTATCGTCCGCCGCGCTCATGTTCTGACCCTAGAGTTCACGTTCGGCGGCTCGATGATGTCGTGTGGCCTAAGCGCTGCACACGAAAAGGGTTTTTTCCTTAAGCCTGTCGAGGGGCCCTCGGAATGCCAGCAAACCGTAGCCGAAGAACAGCAGCACAATCAGCAGCCAAACGCCCATCACGACGCCGTAAGCTCCCCTTGCAGGAATTCTTGGGCAACAGCGACCGACACTGCTTAGGTTCGGCCCAACCGGTCTCCGCGGCAGATTCCTTCGGAGACTCGTTGTCTCGATGATGTGCCGCATTCAAACAGCCCGGCTCCAGCAAACCTTCTCCGCTATTGAGCCCGTATGCTAAACGAGCGTATTGGATATTAGACTCAGACGTACGGGGTGGACGCAAACAAGGATATCCTCAAGCAGCGGTCCACGCTAGAGGCGGAAGTCATCATCGTTTTCGCTGAGGCGTCGGGCATGCACGCTATGATCATCATGCCCCGCGCGAGTTGGGCGTCCGAAAGGGGATTCTTCCTGGCAAGGCAATGGAGAGACGACGGAGACAGTGGGCGTTCGACTGTGAGTGCCTTAGGGCACTTTTGCTCTGGAGCCGTGGAACGGCCAGTCACCTGCCGGCGTGTTCGAGGACTTTCTCAAGGGGCGCATTCGCTCCGGGCTTGACGTGCCGAAGTGTCGTCAGTACTGTTCACGGCGCCCGCACTCGGGGCAACCGCATCCCAACCGCCGAATAACTTCAGAAGCTAATCAAAATCCCACATTCCGCACACGCCAAGCTTGAGTTTTCATTTTTGTCTTGGGTCGTAGACACTACCGGCCGTGTTTATCGGCAAGGAGGTCGTGATGGCGGCACACGTGGAAACAGGAACGATGGCCCCGCGCTATGAGAGCCGCAATCTAGGCCACTTAGGGCTGGTGGCGGGGATCTTTGATGAACTGGGGATAGGCGAGGCGATTGATCGGCTGATCCCGCAGGATCGAGAAAAGCGCGTGGTGTCGGTGGGCCAAGCGGTCAAGGCCCTGGTGCTCGATGGTTTAGGCTTTGTCAATCAGCGCCTTTATCGGGTGCCGCATTTTTTCCAGGATAAGCTGACGGAACAACTCGTCGGGGCCGGTATTCGTCCCGAGCATCTCAACGATGATGTGACCGGTCGGGCCTTGGAGCGGCTTTATGAACACGGTGTCACGACGGTGTATGCGCGGCTCGCTTCCCAGGCGGTCCGACGTTTGGGGTTAACGCCGCGGTTTGGGCACCTGGATACCACGAGTTTTCACGTCGATGGCCAGTACAACCGTGAAACGCAGCCCGCCGCCGGCGTGATTCACCTCACCCGGGGCTATAGCCGCGATCACCGACCCGATCTCAATCAAGTGGTGCTCGAGCTCATCGCGGAGAACCAAGCGGGGATCCCCTTGTGGATGGAGCCGTTGAGCGGCAATGGCGACGACAAGACAAGCCTGCGGGCCACGGTGAAGGCGCACCTTGGGCAGCTTAAGCGCGCTGAGGGCCTGGAGTATGGGGTGGCTGACAGCGCGCTTTATACGGCAGAAACGCTGCGCGAGCTTGAGGGGATGGTCTGGATCACCCGCGTGCCCGAGACCCTGAGTGCGGCCCGCGAGGCGATTCAGGCCGCCGCCCCTGGTTTGATTGGCCGCACCGCCGGAGAAGCTGAGCCTGCAAGGCCAAGCGGCGGAGTATGCCGGGGTCAAGCAACGGTGGGTGGTGGTCTATTCGCCGTAGGCTTATCAGCGGGCCTTGAAGAGCGGTCAACCGGCACTGCGAAAAGCAAAGCCAGGCGGACCTCAAGGCCTTCCAGGGGCTTTGTCGCCAAGACTTTGCCTGTCCCGCCGATGCCAAGAAGGCGCTGGCGGCGTTCGAGAAAAGCCGTTGGCTGTGCGCTGTCCCGGACTTCACGAGAGTGGAAGTGACGCACCACCCCCAACGAGGCCGACCGCGTCAAGGGCAAGCGCCGAAGGCCATCGCCTACCGTATCGAAGGGGCGCTGGCGTCGCGTCCCGAGCAGCGCACCTTGCGAATGCAACGCAAAAGTTGTTTTGTCCTCGCGACCCATCAGCTCGACACCAACGCCCTCTCAGATGAAGCGCTGCTGGCGGCGTACCAGGGTCAGCAACAGGGGGAACGCGGCTTTCGGTTTCTCAAAGACCCCTTGTTTCTCGCCTCCTCGCTCTATCTGAAATCCCCAAAGCGCCTCATGGCGCTGATGAGGGTCATGACCTTATGTTTGTTGGTCTATGCGGCCCTGGAATATCGCCTGCGCCAGGCCCTCAAAGCGCATGACCAGGCCCTCCCGAATCAGACGGGAAAGCCGATCCAAAACCCTACCCTGCGTTGGATCTTCCAGCTCTTTGTGGGCATTCACCTGCTCCTCATCCAGGAGGTGCAGGCTCTTGTCCTCAATCTCAATGACCTGCACCGACAGGTGCTGGGGTTACTCGGGCCTCCTTATGAGGCACTTTATTCCTGAAGCGATGTGATGCTATGCGGAAAGTCGGCAAAATGCAAAGGACCACTCTTGTTTTGGGAGGTACCTCCGTCTTGTTCCTCGTGGGCTGTGCGGCACCCGAACCTAGGGACGTCAGTAGCCTGCAGTCGAAAATCGACGAGGCCGAGGCGGGTGATTTTGGTGCCTGCGTCGGCTCATTGCATCAAGCCGCAATCGAACTCGAGGAGGCAAATTGCGTCCTCAAAACCGCTCTACAAGGATGTATTCACGACGTCCCTTGCGGCAACGCGATTGGTTGCCACCCCCGCCGAAACGATGATCATGGCCGAGCATTCCGTCATTTCCAAGCATTAGGATATCCTGAACAGGGTGAGGCACAGCAATCGGAGTACCCAGAATGTCCACGACTCAAAATATTGATCCGGAAGAAATCGCCAAGTTTGATGATCTCGCGGCTCGCTGGTGGGACCCGCAGGGCGATTTCAAACCGCTACACGATTTAAATCCTCTGCGGCTGCAGTTCATCAAGGAACGCGCCCCGCTCGCCGGCAAACGTGTCCTCGACGTCGGGTGTGGCGGCGGTATTTTGGCGGAAAGCATGGCCAGCCGCGGCGCGGAGGTGACTGGCATCGATGCCGCCGAGGCGCCGCTCGGGGTTGCTAAGTTGCATCGATTGGAGTCGGGAATCAAGGTAAATTATCGCCACCTGACGCCCGAGGAGCTGGCGGTCCAGGAACCGCACCACTACGACGTGGTCACCTGTATGGAGCTGCTAGAGCACGTGCCAAACCCCTTTTCCGTAGTAGATGCCTGCGCCACATTGATACGTCCCGGTGGACATGTCTTTTTCTCGACCATCAACCGCAATCCAAAAGCCTACTTGCTGGCCATCATTGGGGCAGAGTATTTGCTTCAGTTGCTACCCAAGGGCACCCATGACTATTCGAAGTTCATAAAGCCCTCTGAGCTGGCGAGCTGGTCCCGCGCTGCCGGCTTACGGCTAGAGGGAATCACTGGCCTTTCCTATAACCCCTTTACCAAGACGTATCAACTAGGAACGGATGTTCAAGTCAACTACCTTGCCTGGATGCGCGCTGCCGACGACGCCGCCTGAAACCAGCGGCGATCCACCAGAAGCACTGCGCACCGTCCTTTTCGATCTGGATGGGACACTGGCGGATACCGCGCCAGATCTGGCCTACGCCCTCAACCAAGTTCTGGCCGAGCAGGGCCATGAGGGGCTCGCGCTGGAGCGGGTGCGCCCGCTCGTTTCCCTAGGGGGACGAGCAATGGTCGAGCTTGCCTGCGGCCTTCCCCGGGAGGCGCCGGGCTTTGAGGCGCTTTACCTACGCTTTCTTAGCCTCTATCAGGAGAACCTAGCGACTCGTACCAAGCTCTTTCCGGAGATGGAAGCGGTTTTGGCACATCTCGAAGCCAAGCAAATGAACTGGGGCATTGTCACTAACAAGGTGGCATTTTTGACGGTACCGCTGGTGCAGGCACTCGGACTGGCCGATCGGGCTGCGTGTGTCGTCTCAGGGGATTCCACCCCACGACAGAAACCCCATCCCGATCCGCTGCTGCTTGCCTGTGAGCAAACCGGCTCGCATCCTCGGCAATGCCTCTATGTGGGCGATGCGCCGCGCGATATCGTCGCTGGGCAGCGGGCGGGGATGCGTACCTTAGTGGCATTGTTTGGCTATATCCCCGCTGGAGAGGATCCCCTGCAATGGGGTGCCGACGGTACGATTACAACGCCGCTTGAGCTTATCCAATGGCTCGACGCGCAAAGAGAGCCATCAATGGCACACCGCTGAAACCTTGCGAGCCAGGGCCGTTATCCTCATCCGCCCACGGCACCCATGCACTCATTCCTGGTGTATTCCATTAGATAGGCGAGTCCATCGGCTAGCGCTGCCCTGGCGCTTACCCCCGTTCATTGGGAATGGGCAGCGGTTATCGAGGTGACGACACAGGGGACGCGTCATAGCGGTCCACCGTGAGCACCACCCCATCGACGCCGGTGATCGTGACTTTACTTTGAGCAGGACAGTCTTCCCCTCTGATCCGCCAAATCGAATCGTCGATACGAAGCCTTCCTATGCCGTTTACAATCGGATCATCGAGCGTCAATACGCGACCCACATACTGCTCTCCCCTGCGGTTAAGAAAAGGCACCTCACTCTGGACCGGGTGGGCCTGAAGGTAGCGGCGCCAGACGAGAACAATGGCCACCGAGAACACGCCAAACATCAGCACTTGAAGCTGCCAGGGAACCGCCGGAACGAACAATAACAGCAAACCGACCATCCCGGCAGAGATGCCGATCCAGATCAAGAATGCCCCCGGCGCAAAGACCTCGAGGATGACCAGCACCAACCCCAAGATCCACCACTGCCAAAACGTGGGAGCGAAGGTGAGACTAGCCATCGCTTACGCCGGGACGCTTGAAGGCCTCCCTTGCTAGCTCGGCAATACCACCGATGGAACCGATGACGCTAGATGCCTCGAGCGGCATGAATACGAGTTTTTGGTTGTCTGCCTGAGCAATACTTTGCAGCGCCTCGACATATTTCTGGGCAACGAAATAGTTGATGGCCTGCACATTGCCCTGTGCAATCGCCGCCGACATGACATGGGTCGCTCGAGCCTCGGCTTGGGCCAAGCGTTCCCGTGCTTCGGCATCCCGGAAAGCGGCCTCTTTGCGTCCCTCGGCCTCCAGTATCGCCGCCTGCTTCTCACCATCGGCGCGTAAAATTTCGGCCTGCCGCAGGCCTTCCGCCTCCAAGACAGCCGCCCGCTTTTCTCGTTCTGCCTTCATCTGTCTGGCCATTGAATCCACCAGATCGGTCGGCGGGGAGATGTCTTTGATCTCGATACGGGTTACCTTGACCCCCCAAGGAGTCGTGGCATCATCGACGATTTGCAACAAACGCGCGTTAATTTGATCGCGCTCCGAGAGTAACGTATCGAGGTCCATTGAGCCCATCACCGTACGGATGTTAGTGGTGGTCAGGTTGGTGGTGGCCCGCTCCAAATCTTGGACCTCATAGGCCGCTTTGGCCGCATGCAGCACCTGGTAGAACACCACGCCATCCACCTTCACCATCGCATTGTCTTTGGTGATGACCTCCTGTGTGGGGATATCAAGAACCGTCTCCATCATGTTCATCTTGGCCCCAACCCGATCGACCACCGGCACGATCACGTGCAACCCCGGGCGCAGCGAACGAGTATAGCGACCAAAGCGTTCCACGGTGAATTCCTGACCCTGAGGCACGACCTTCGCCCCCATCGCCACCAATACCACCGCCAGAGCCAGAAATACCAAGACGAAAATGCTAAAGGCATCCATTCTTCACTCCCTGTAGAAGCCTGATGACCCAAGACCACAAAAAACCCCCACCCCTTAAGATTTTTCATTGCGGGCGAACATGACATGAGGAGACATCAATGTGTAAGAGCGCCGTTGCCCAAATCCCGCGCCGACGCTGTCATAGAACCGCGCGCCGATCGTCATTCCGGCGAAAAACTTAAGCGTCACGACCGTCCAGAAGAGGTCTAGAAAGAAGTCAGTGATGCGAGGAATGGGCCATGACCGAGGAATGCGTTGCCAACTGCCGGCTCAAAGCCCGCTTTTTAGGCTTGCCTCGATAAACATGTCCAGGTCGCCATCGAGCACGGCTTGGGTGTTACCGGTCTCCACGGCGGTACGCAAATCCTTCACCCGCGATTGATCCAGCACATAGGAACGAATCTGGCTGCCCCAACCGATGTCTGCTTTGCTTTCCTCCACCGCCTGCTGTTCGACTCGGCGCTTTTGCATCTCCAGCTCATAGAGCTTGGCCTTGAGCTGCTTCATGGCGGTGGCGCGATTCTTGTGCTGGGAACGATCATTCTGACATTGGACGACGATACCGCTGGGCAAATGGGTGATGCGTACGGCCGATTCGGTACGGTTGACATGCTGCCCGCCCGCACCACTGGCGCGATACACGTCAACGCGCAGATCCCCAGGATTGATCTCGATGTCAATGTCCTCATCCACTTCCGGGGAAACGAACACCGCCGCAAAAGACGTGTGGCGCCGATTGCCGGCATCGAACGGTGATTTGCGCACCAACCGGTGCACACCGGTCTCCGTACGCAGCCAGCCGTAAGCATATTCTCCCTCAAAACGTACCGTGGCGCTCTTGATCCCGGCTACCTCCCCGGGCGAGAGCTCGATCAACTCGGTTTGCAAGTCGCGCCGCTCTCCCCAGCGCAAGTACATCCGAAGCAACATTTCCGCCCAATCTTGCGCCTCCGTGCCGCCGGACCCGGCCTGAATGTCGACAAAGGCGTTGGCCGCATCCATCTCTCCAGAAAACATGCGGCGAAATTCAAGCTCGCTTAGACGCGCATCAAAACCCGCGAGCTCCTCTTCGAGCATCTCAATCGCTTCCGCATCGCCCTCTTCTCGGGCCAACTCCAACAGGTCATGAGCATCCCTTAGCCCGTGCCCAAGTTGGGTAACGGTATTGACCAGTCCCTCGAGCTGAGCCCGTTCGCGGCCAAGCTCTTGAGCCCGTCCCGGATCGTTCCAAACCGCCGGATCTTCGAGTTCGCGCTGCACTTCTTCCAAGCGCTCGCGCCGTGTCTCGTAGTCAAAGATACCCCCTGAGGGCATTCAGGCGCCCTTGCATGTCCTTTATCCGCAGGATAACAGCGTTAACTTCAATCATATGAGCTACTCCCAACAATCGGGCGAGACCAATCTTGCGGTACTTTAAATTTGGCCGGAGGAGCTACGCATCTCAGCACGCCGGCTGCAAATGCTCCACGATAAGCTGTACGCTCCTCGAGCCTTGATAGTGGTTGACCGCCAACTTGTAGGCAATGTCGACATGCGCTGGTGAAGCCTGCCCAGGAACTTCGGCATTAAATGCGATCGCCCCCACCCGTTTCTCGCTGCCCGGTACCTCAAGCGTCAGTTTTAGGTGGCGTTCCCCGACGATATGCTGTTGCAATACCTTGAACCGCCCATCAAACACCGGCTCAGTGAATCCCGGTCCCCAGGGACCGGCACGTTGCATTAATTCGGCGAGCTCCAAACCGAAATCCTCGGCCCTAAGCGGGCCGTCACTGTAGAGGATTGGCGCCAGATGATCCCGTGACAGCCGCTGTTGAACTTCAGTATCAAACGCCGTTGCAAAGCGCTCGACGTCGCTGCGTTTAAGAGTCAGTCCCGCCGCCATCGCATGCCCGCCGAAGCGGCTTATCAGCCCCGGCTCGCGCACCGCCACCGCATCGATAACGTCGCGGATGTGCAGCCCCGGAATCGAGCGCGCCGAGCCTTTGACCGCATCCGCACCGTCCGCGGCAAACGCCACTACCGGACGATGAAAACGCTCCTTGATGCGCGCGGCGAGAATCCCAATGACCCCCTGGTGCCACCCCTGATCGAACAGGCACAGGCCGAAGGGGACTTCTTCCACCGCCTGCTCGAAAGACAGCCGGTCCAGCAGAGCCAACGCCTCTCCCAGCATGCCGTCCTCGATCCGGCGTCGATCCCGGTTGAGGCCATCGAGGCGGCGAGCCATCTCAAGCGCTTGCCCTTCCTCCTCGGCAAGCAGACACTCGATGCCCAGGGACATGTCTTGCAGACGCCCGGCGGCATTCAGTCGCGGGGCAGCGCCAAACGCAAGGTCGGCTGTCGTCGCCTGCCGCAGGTCGCGGCCCGCCACCTGCAGCAGGGCGCGCACACCGGGTTGGCACCGGCCGCTTCGAATTCGCTCCAGTCCCTGGGCCACCAGGATGCGGTTGTTGCGGTCGAGGGGGACGACATCAGCAACCGTGCCAAGCGCGACCAGATCGAGCACCTGGGCCAAATTGGGCTCCGAGATCCGCCGCTTGACGAACCAATCAGCTTCCCGCAAACGAGATCGCAGTGCAATGAGGACATAGAAGATGACGCCAACGCCGGCCAAATGCTTACTGGGGAAGGCATCTTCCGGCCCATTCGGGTTGACAATCGCGTCCGCGCCGGGCAGCTGGCTCCCCGGCAGATGGTGGTCGGTCACCAACACCCGCATGCCGAGTCGCTTTGCATGGGCCACCCCTTCAAGGCTCGTCATGCCGTTGTCAACGGTAATCAATAGATCGGCGCCGAGTCGCGCGGCGACCTCGACTATCGCCGGCGTCAGCCCATAGCCATAGTCGAAGCGGTTGGGGACTAGATACGCTACCTCCTCGCCCCCCAGCTGACGAAGGACGCGCAACGCAGTGGCACAGCTCGTTGCCCCGTCGGCGTCAAAATCACCGATGACGAGCAAGCGTTGGCCGCGATCCAGGCTGTCGATCAAGAGATCGACGGCCGCGTCAATGCCAGAAAACGTGCCGAAGGGGTAAAGACCGGTGAGCGCGTAGTCCACCTCGGCAAGGCAATACACGCCGCGAGCGGCGTAGACCCTTGCCAGTACCGGATGCAGCCCACCCAGGCCTTCTGCAGGAAGGTGCTTAAAGTCGCGACGGATGATCTTGAGCTTCATGTGGTGGCAACCTCGCGGCCATGAAATGGCGCAGCGGCCGACGCCGGCGCCACCAGCGACGCAATAGGGAAGCGGTAAGGTAAAATCCCTCACCGCTTTCGGTCAGCAGCGTCAAGCGATGCAAACGCCGTTGCTGCAGCGCGGCGACTAAGGGCAGACACCAGTCACGGTGAAGCACCTCGAGATAGGCACGCCAGCCTTCGATATCGAAACGTCGACAAAGCGCATCTCCCTGTTCCAGTACCATGAGATGGTGGGTCGCTGCTGCCTCGTCAAGCCACTGCGCCGCTGTCTCTGGTCGCACCCTATGAACAATGCCCACATGGCGTGCCAGCGCCTCACTTAGACTGTCCCGGCTCCATAGCTGCTGCCACGCCACCTTCGGCGCTGGCGGCAACCGCCCGCCACCCCAAAACCAAACGCTGTTAACCGGCAGCTCGCCCCGGGCCTCGCGGGCTTCATTGATAGAGCTTACATGCAGCAGCATCTGGATCTCATTGAGCCGGCGGTGCCAGCCATCCGCCTCCTCTCCCTCAGGGAGCAACGCGGCAAGCTCAGCCGCACCCGTGGCCGCTGAAATGGCATGGGTGGAAAGCCGCGGCGCCCGCTGCAAGCGCACATACCAGCGTGCCGGATGGGGTACCTCAAGCCGCCAAGCTTCCGCGTGATAATGCGCATTTATCTCGCCGGCAAGCGCCTGCGCCTCTGCCCGGGAGAGCGACAACGCACTGGCATCGAGAAGCACCAGCTGAGTCAGGTCAGCCCGAAGATGCACGGGATCGGCCCGCAGGAACCAATGGTCGGTGCTGATCTTAGCATCGAAGGCATAGGTCAGCGCTGCCACTGGCCAGTCCTCTCCTTGCGGCGGCACAACATCGAGCAGCTGGCAAAGCCAGCCCTCCAAGGAATTGCCGACCCAGGGGGTGCCGAAGGGCTCGCCATAGGAGAGCAGCTTTTCCAGGGCCGGAACCGCAAGGCCTTCGGTGACGGCTTGCGCGGGAGCCGATGACGGCCCCAGCAAACCGGGAACAAAAAGGGTGAGCTCTCGTGGGTGCGCCATTGGGCTTTGCTCGTTTGCTTCGCGCGGGCCTGCCACGGCCAACAAGCCCGATGTTGGCAGATGCAAACTGCCTGCACGTTACCCTTCCAGCTTGCCGAGGATGGCTGCCTTGACCGCCTCGAGATCCGGCTCAATGGCTTGGAAAGGTGCCGCACTTTGGCGAATGGCAATGTCCGGATCCTTCAGACCATGTCCGGTGAGCGTGCACACCACCGTCTGTCCCGGCGCAATCTTACCATTCTTTAAATCCCGCACGGCCCCGGCAATAGAGGCGGCGGAAGCAGGCTCACAAAAAATCCCTTCGTGCGCCGCGAGCAGCCGCTGCGCATTAACAATCTCCTCATCGGTGCACTCATCAAACCAACCTTCTGACTGGCGTTGCGCCGTCCAGGCCAAATCCCAGGACTGGGGATGGCCGATGCGGATGGCGGTTGCCACCGTCTCCGGTGTATCCACCATGTGCCCACGCAGGAACGGGGCGGCGCCGCTGGCTTGATAACCGCACATGCGTGGGCGTATTTTGGTGATACCGTCGCGCCAGTACTCCGAATACCCCATCCAATAGGCCGAGATGTTTCCGGCGTTGCCCACCGGCAGGCAATGATAGTCAGGAGCCCTGCCAAGAGCTTCCACTACCTCGAAGGCCGCCGTTTTTTGCCCCTGAAGACGAAACGGATTGATGGAGTTCACAATGGTGACCGGCGTGTGCTCCGCCACCTCCTTGACGAGACGCATGCCGGCATCAAAATTCCCTTTGATCTGCAACACCACAGCCCCGTGCATCATCGCCTGTGCCAGCTTTCCAAGGGCGATCTTGCCCTCTGGGATCAGCACGAAGGCGGTCATTCCGGCACGCGCCGCATAGGCGGCAGCCGAGGCCGAGGTGTTGCCGGTGGAGGCGCAGATAAGCGCGCGGCTGCCCGCGTTCACCGCTTGGGTGACCGCCACCGTCATGCCCCGATCCTTAAACGAACCGGTGGGGTTAAGGCCCTCGAACTTCACGTACCAAGCCACCTCAAGCCCCAGCACCCGCGGCAGGTTGTGGAGGCGAATAAGCGGTGTGTGCCCTTCCCCAAGACTAATGATGCGGGCATCGTCGGGCACCGGCAGACGATCCCGAAAACGCTCGATAAGGCCAATGTAGCGATAACCGCCTAGCACGACAGCACCTCGTAAGCAGGCTGCCTGGCGGCACTCACACCGCGCTGTCTCATCGCTTTTTCCCTCCAAGCAGTTATCTGTTCAGTCGCCACTTAGCTGCTCAACCCGAATTCGGGTCACCTGACCTTGGATGCCGTCCAACGCGGCAATCTCTGCCAGCGCTTCAATCATGGGACCTTCGCGCACACGGTGTGTCAGCATGATGAGCGGCACCCACGCTTCGTTGGCCACCGGTTCCTTCTGCACTACCGCCTCGATGCTGATGCCGCGGTCACCGAGGATGCGGGCGACATCGGCCAACACCCCCGGACGATCGAGAGCCCGCATGCGCAGGTAATAGGCCGTCTCGATGTCCTCCATAGGCAGGATCGGTAGCGTCGAAATGGCGTCTGGTTGAAAAGCAAGATGCGGCACCCGGCTCTCAGCGTCAGTGGTCATGGTGCGCACGACATCCACCAAATCCGCAACCACCGAAGAGGCCGTTGGCTCCGCGCCGGCACCCGCTCCATAGTATAACGTGGGTCCAACGGCGTCGCCTTTCACGAGAACCGCATTCATGACGCCATTCACGTTGGCTATCAAGCGGCGCATAGGAATCAGCGTCGGATGGACACGCATCTCCACGCCGTTGGCGGTGCGCCGCGCGAACCCCAGGTGCTTGATACGATAACCAAGCTGTTGTGCATAACCGATATCCTCGGGAGTAACGGCAACAATTCCCTCTACGTAGACACGATCAAACTGCAGTGGTTTGCCAAAGGCGATGGCGGCAAGAATAGCCAGCTTATGGGCAGCGTCGATCCCTTCCACGTCGTAGCTCGGATCGGCCTCGGCATAACCGAGTTGTTGCGCTTCCGCCAAGACATCGGCGAAGGGGCGACCGCGCTCGAGCATCTCGCTGAGAATAAAGTTCGCCGTGCCATTGATGATGCCCGCTATCCATTCGATGCGATTACCCGCTAGCGCCTCGCGGATGGCTTTGATGATGGGGATGCCGCCCGCGACCGCCGCCTCGAACGCCACCATCACCCCTTTGGCGCGCGCGGCGGCGAACAGCTCGTTGCCATGTAACGCGATCAGCGCCTTGTTGGCGGTAACGACGTGCTTGCCCTGCTCGATAGCGCGTAACACCAGTTCTCGTGCCGGATCGATGCCGCCGAGCAACTCGACGATGATGTCGATGTCGGGATTATCGACCACGGTGCGCGCATCACCTGTCAAGGCGATGCCTTGCGTAGAGCAGCTGCGGGGCTTATCGAGGTGACGAGCGCTGGCTTGAACCACGTCGATGGCCCGCCCCGCGCGGCGCGCAATTTCCTGCCGATTTCGGCTGAGCACATTGACCGTGCCACAGCCCACGGTACCAAGGCCGAGCAAGCCGATACGCACGGCGCTCACGTGGCCGCTCCCGCCGCCGCCGCGACGTCCGTTTGTTTGCGCAGCATGGTGCGGATGCCACGCACCGCCTGCCGCGTTCGGTGCTCATTCTCGATCAGCGCAAATCGCACGTGATCGTCGCCGTACTCGCCAAAGCCGATGCCGGGGGAGACGGCCACCTTAGCCTCTATCAGCAGGCGCTTGGAAAATTCCAGCGAACCGAGATGGGCATGGCTTGGCGGGATCTTGGCCCACACGAACATCGTGGCCCGTGGCTTTTCCACCGGCCAACCTGCCGCATTTAAGCCAGTGCAGAGCACATCGCGACGCCTCGCATAGGTATCTCGAATTTCATGCACGCAATCATCGGGGCCATCCAAAGCGGTGATGGCCGCAACCTGTATGGGGGTGAACATACCGTAATCGAGATAAGATTTAATGCGCGCCAAGGCGCCGACCAGGGTGGCATTACCCACCATGAACCCGACCCGCCAGCCCGGCATATTGTAGCTCTTCGAGAGGGTGAA
This sequence comes from Gammaproteobacteria bacterium, assembly GCA_049282355.1. GTDB lineage: Bacteria > Pseudomonadota > Gammaproteobacteria > HK1 > HK1 > JAGTVB01. The sequence goes on from JBAPTW010000025.1 coordinate 18,347, forward strand.
AAACTCCACCGCCAAATCTTTCGCTCCCGTCACCTCCAGAATCGAAGGAGCGCGGTAGCCATCGAAACAAATATCCGCGTATGCTAAATCGTGGACTACCCAAATCTCGTGCTCGCGAGCAATCTCGATGACCTTGACAAAAAAGTCAAGATCGACGCAGTGCGTGGTTGGATTGCCGGGAAAATTCAGCACCAGCATCTTGGGCCGCGGCCAAGAATCCTTAATCGCTTTTTCCAGCTCAGCGAAAAAATCCACCCCGGGTACCAGGGGCACGTGCCGAATATCCGCACCGGCGATGACAAAGCCATAGGGGTGAATCGGATAGGTGGGGTTCGGGACCAGCACCGCATCACCAGGGCCCATCGTGGCGAGCGCCAGGTGGGCCAGACCCTCCTTGGAACCGAGTGTGACGATAGCTTCGCTATCCGCATCCAAGCTCACCTGGAAGCGGCGTTGATACCAATTACATATCGCGCGCCGCAGCCGCGGTATCCCTTTAGACATCGAGTAGCGATGGGTATCCTTACGTCGCGCCACTTCCACCAGCTTGTCGACAATGTAATTGGGGGGCGCACGGTCGGGGTTACCCAGACCAAAATCAATGATATCCTCACCGGCTGACCGAGCGCGGGCCTTGAGCTCATTGACAGCACTAAATACGTAAGGGGGAAGACGTTCGATTCGGGGAAATACTGCCTTCAAAATGCTGGCTCCAATCCATGTTTATCCCGCCCAGCCCAATCTACGGACGTTAACGAAGGAAGCGCGCAACTGTCAACCAATCCCTGCGGCAAAGGAAACGACCGGGATGCTCATGCCGCTGTTCCGACTTTTGCAGCTTCTTAGAAAACAGGTTTGACACAAGCAACTGCACCCACACCATGGTAAGGCAAGCAACCCAAGAGCCCCAACAACCCTCCTGCGGAAAAGGCACGGAGGCTTATCGCGTTGCCGCCGTGCAAATGGTGTCGGGCATGAATGTTGCCGATAACTTGGCGGTCGCGGCGCACCTCATCCAAGCCGCCGCCCGCGCCGGGGCGCGTCTTGTCGTGCTCCCAGAGAATTTTGCTTATCTCGGCACCGAAACCGCCCGATTTCCCGCCGTCTCCGAGCGCTACCAAGCAGGCCCCATCCAGCAGTTCCTCGCTCGCGAGGCGAAACGCCGCCAGATTTGGATTGTGGGTGGCACCATTCCATTACAGACCAACGATAGAAGCAAGGTGCGTGCCGCTTGCCTGCTGTACAACGACCACGGTAGGGTCGTGGCTCGCTACGATAAGATCCACTTGTTCGATGTCACGGTGGCAGGCCAGCCGCCCCGCTGTTATCGCGAATCCTTGACCGTCGAACCGGGAAACCAAGTCGTCGTCGCCGATACGCCCTTTGGCAAGCTAGGGCTGGCCGTGTGTTATGACCTGCGCTTCCCAGAGTTGTTTCGCGCGATGGTAGTCCAAGGAATGGAACTGCTCGCTGTGCCGGCGGCCTTCACCGCAGTAACCGGGAGAGCCCATTGGGAAATACTTCTCAGAGTACGCGCTATTGAGAACCTGTGCTACGTAGTGGCGGCCGCTCAGGGCGGACAGCACGAGAGCGGGCGGGAAACCCATGGCGATAGTCTCATGGTGGATCCCTGGGGCAGCGTGTTGGCGCGAATTGCCCGGGGGCCGGGGGTCATCGACGGCGAGTTTGATCGGCGCCATACGCAGGCTATCCGCCAACGTTTTCCGAGCCTCGATCACATCCGAATCTTTGGGAGCACACCATGAGCCAATCCCTCAAGCTTGCAAGAGAACAAATCCTTGAACCGGCGGGACTCGCAGACCACGAGATCGAAGCGGCTCTCGCAAGCATCCTTTCTCACACCGTTGACGCCGCCGATTTATATTTTCAGTGGAGTCGCTCCGAATCTTGGCTGCTGGAGGACGGCATCGTGAAATCCGCCACTCACAGCATCGGACAGGGGGTCGGTGTGCGTGCTATCAGCGGCGAAAAAACCGGCTTTTCCTACACTGACGAAATCACCCAGCCGGCACTCATTCAGGCGGCAACGGCAGCCCGCGCCATCGCCCGAAGCGGTGGCAACGGCCGAGTCAAGGCCCGTCAGCCGCTAACCCAGCATGCGCTTTACGCCAGCACCGACCCGCTGGCAAGCGTCAGCGAACTGGAGCGCATTGCACTGCTCGAGCGCATTGACGCGGAGGCAAGACGCGAAGATCCACGCATAACGCAGGTGATCGTCAGCCTCACGGCAAATTATAAGGTGGTGCTCATCGCGGCAAGCGATGGCACCTACACCGGCGACATACGTCCACTGGTGCGGCTCAACGTCCAAGTGATCGCGGAACATAAGGGCCGTCGAGAGCAGGGAACGGCCGGCGGTGGTGGACGTCATGGCTACGCCTATTTCGTCGCCGAAGAACGCGGGCTGCAATATGCTCGCAACGCGGTACGTCAAGCGTTGGTCAACCTCGAGGCGACCGCCGCGCCCGCCGGTACCTTCACGGTGGTTCTCGCACCCGGCTGGCCAGGCGTGCTTCTGCACGAGGCCATCGGGCACGGCCTCGAGGGCGATTTCAACCGCAAGGGGACCTCGGTATTTAGCGGTCGGGTAGGCGAACGGGTTGCCACCGAGCACTGCACTGTCGTGGATGACGGCACGCTGGCGAATCGGCGCGGCTCATTAAATATCGATGATGAGGGCACCCCCACCCAATGCACGCCACTCATCGAGCGCGGGATCCTCAAAGGCTATCTGCAGGACAAGCTCAACGCACGGCTCATGAAGATGGCGCCTACCGGTAACGGCCGCCGGGAATCCTACGCCCATATACCCTTGCCTCGCATGACCAATACCTACATGCTGCCGGGCCCTTACAGCCCGGAGGAGATTATCGCCTCAGTGCCCCGAGGTCTCTACGCTGTCAACTTCGGCGGCGGGCAAGTGGACATCACCTCCGGCAAGTTCGTGTTCTCCGCGAGCGAGGCCTATCTTATCGAGCAAGGGAGGATAACCCGACCGGTCAAAGGCGCCACTTTAATCGGCAATGGGCCGGACGTGCTCACCCGAGTCAGCATGGTCGGCAATGATCTCGAGCTTGACGAAGGTGTGGGTACCTGTGGCAAAGAGGGTCAGAGCATCCCGGTGGGGGTCGGGCAACCCACGCTGCGGATCGACGGCCTGACTGTGGGCGGAACACAGGTTTAAATGATGACTTCAAGAAAGCCTCTCACCGGGTTGCTCCGTAGAACGACGATCGGCGTAGCGTACCTGGATCACCTCCGCCAAAATCGCTACCGCAATTTCCGCCGGCGAGCGACCCCCAAGGGATAGCCCGACCGGAGCATGAATACGCGCGAGATCTTTTTCCCGCAATCCGGCGCGGGCAAGACGCTTGAGGCGAGCCGCATGGGTGCGCCGGCTTCCCAACGAACCGATGTAAAAGACGGAGGAAGTGAGCGCCAGGTGTAGTGCCGCATCATCGAGCTTCGGATCGTGCGTCAGCGTGATGACGGCCGTGCGGTTGTCAAGGATAAGCTTGCCGAACGCGGTTTGAGGCCACTCCGCCAGCACCTCGACGTCGGCAAGGCGTTGCGTGGTGGCGAATCGACGCCGCGGATCAACCACGACTACCTGGTAGCCGGTAAGCTGCGCCATCGGCACGAGACACTGCGCAATGTGCACCGCGCCGACGATGATCATTTTCAGTGGCGGATTGAAAACATGGAAAAAAACCGGCCCAAGCTCTGTTTCCAGGAGCTCGGTTCGATCTTCCTGGAGGACTAACTGCGCGGCACGCAGGATTGCCTCGCTGATCCCCAGCGCCGACGCTTCGCTGTCAGGAGAAATCAAAGTCTGCTGCCCGGAGTCGAGGCGAGTGACCAGCACCACCGGGCGCCTTGCCTGCCGTGCCTCCAGGAGCGCTTGCAGCATCTGGTCTTTCACACGACAGGCTCGACGTAAATTTGCACCTGACCACCACAGGCCAGACCGAGATCCCAGGCGGTGTCGTTAGAGACACCGAAGCTGAGTAAACGCGGCTTAGCGAGCTCGATGACCTCTGCAGCCGCTTGCACGACGGCACCCTCTACACACCCGCCGGACACGGAGCCCATGAAATCGCCGCGCTCGTTGATGATGAGTTGACTGCCTACGGGACTCGGCGATGAGCCCCAAGTAGCGACGACGGTGGCGATCGCCACCCGATCGCCGCGGCGCCGCCAGCCGGCCGCGATCTCGAGCAATGTGGTCATCGCTGCCCCAGAATGTTGGTTGGGCGGCGACGAAGGACTTTCCATATGCACTGCGGGATCGCCTTGTGCGCCAGGCACATGTGGTTATTCACTTGTTTGCTCAAGCGCGTTCTCGCGCCGGCGCTGCAGTGCCAGAACGGCAATCTCTGTGAGCGCTTCCAATCTGAAATGATCGGAATTTAACACCAGATCGTAGCCGAGGGGATCGCTGATATCGTTTCCATAGAGGATACGGATGAACTGTCTGCGATCGTCATCCGTCTGGCGCCGCACGAGCTCTGCGGCACTCGGATCGATTCCCTGCTGTTTCGCGATCCGCCTTGCGCAAAGGCTCGGTGAGCCAACAACGCGCACCCGCAGTACCGGACGGTGAGCCAGGATGAAGTTGCCGCCCCGGCCCAGAATCACGCCTCCCTTGCAACCGATTCCGAGAATGACGTTAATAAGATTGCGGCGAAAAGTCTCCTTGGAAAGATCTTCACCCGTAAGCAAAGACCGCAGCCAGGCCCCCTTCATGCCCTCTACACATTCGTCGAGGCGCTTGAGGACCTCTGAGGAGGTATGGGTCTCTTTGGCAACTCGCTGCAGAATATCCTTATCAAAGAATCCGATGTTAAGGCGCTCGGCAAGCGCCTGGGCAACCTCCCTACCTCCAGCTCCCGCGGCGGTTGACACGGTGCACACAACGGGGATTTCCGTAGATGACGGCCCGCGGCATTCGCTCATCGCCACCGAGCGAAGGAGGGCATCGATTGTACCTAGGGAGCCTTCAGACATCATCTCCGCCAGCCTTCTATCTATTTCGCCCATCTTGCCAACCGGACCGATGGCAAGGAAGCATGATTGCTAACGTTTCTCACCGCGCCGGCGCCCACCGGCACGCCGGCGCAGATCGCCCAGCGTCTTTAACTGCGCCGCGGCCTTGGCCAATTCGATCTTGGCCTTGGTGTAGTCTATCAGACCAACGACCGCCATCCCCTCCCCGAGCGCCTCTTTGGCTTCTCGAACCACTTGCTCGGCCTGTTGCATGACTTTGAGCGCCGCCTTTGCGTCGATATCCTCGGCACGCAGTGCCGTATCCGCAAGCACCGTAATCGCGAACGGTTGGACCTCGAGCAGCCCCCCGGAGACATAGATGAACAGCTCCTCTCCCTCGATAGGACAGATGCGAATCTCTCCGGGCTTAAGACGTGTGAGTAATGGTGAGTGAGCTGGTAGAATCCCCACTTCACCCATAGCCCCGGGAGCAATGACCATTCTCGCTAGCCCCGAGAAAATCGCACCCTCGGCACTCACGATGTCCACTTGAATGCTATTTGCCATGGAAAAACCTCGAGGGTGGCGGTCCGCATCGTTTTGCCGGCAACCGGGCTGGCGCCGAGTCTACACTGACCGAGCCAACGCAATCGACCCTCAGTTTCCTGGCGAGCAGCGCCTCCATTAAGTACTCAATCACTGACTAAACGCCGCATCCCCTTGTCCCCAAGGGTTGAGTGCGCTATAAATCATTTACTTACTGGACACCTAACCAACTCAGGATGAGGGGCTTTAACACGCTCATCGCCTCTAGTCGGATCTATGCATGAGATCCATCCATTCTTCACCTGATGACGGCGCTTCGAAAGCCTTTGAGATAAAGGGGGGACTGTTCCCGCTCACGGTGCTGCGTTTGCTGAAGGATAACATTGACGAGGCTTCGCGGCAGCTTGAGGAGCTGCTACGAAAGGCTCCGGATTTCTTTGCCGGTGCGCCCGTAATCATCGATTTGAAGCCCATCGAGAATGCCAGACAGACCGATTTGATTGGTCTTATCACACTCCTGCAACAGCACAGCCTGGTACCGATTGGGGTACGCAATGGAACCGACCAACAGCGTCAGCAGGCGACGGCAGCAGGTCTGGCGCTACTGCCCTATGGTGACGGTGCGAAACTGCGGGCGATTCCTGAGAATCGAGCAAGTTCGAGGGGACACAATGGCCCGGCCATGTCCCGAATCGTCGCCCGACCCGTGCGCTCTGGCCAGCAAATTTATGCAGCGGGGACGGATTTGATCGTCTTGGCCGCTGTAAATCCGGGTGCAGAGGTGTTGGCGGATGGCAGCATTCATGTTTATGGCCCGCTGCGGGGAAGAGCCCTCGCCGGCATCAGCGGGCAAGCGGAGGCCCGCATCTTCTGCCGATCGCTGGAAGCGGAGGTGATTGCCATTGCGGGCGTCTATCGGGTATTGGAGGAGCCTGACGTGCAGTTCGCGGGTCAACAAGTTCAGGTCTACCTCCGCCAAGGCAGCTTGATGATCGAATCTGTGTAAGGTACAAAGGGTGCCTCAACATTAGGGATTGTGCGGGGAGTAGTTCACTTGGCAACGATAATCGTTGTAACGTCCGGAAAAGGGGGGGTAGGCAAGACGACCACGAGCGCCGCATTTGCTATGGGTCTCGCACTGCGCGGGCATAAGACGGCGATCATCGACTTCGATGTGGGCCTTCGTAACCTCGACTTGATCATGGGCTGTGAGCGCCGCGTAGTTTACGATTTCGTTAATGTCATCAACGGTGAGGCCAACCTCAATCAGGCACTGATTAAAGACAAGCGCGTGGATGAGCTCTACATCTTACCGGCATCGCAAACCCGCAATAAAGATGCGCTGACCAGCGAAGGCGTTAACAAGGTGCTGAGCGAGCTGCTCGAGCGGGAGTTTGAGTACATCGTTTGTGATTCGCCGGCCGGGATCGAGCACGGAGCCTACATTGCGCTGTACTTCGCCGACGAGGCACTGATCGTAACGAACCCGGAGGTATCGTCGGTGCGGGATTCCGACCGCATCCTCGGGATTCTCGCCAGTAAGTCCCGGCGTGCGGAAAACGGTGCAGAGCCCATTAAAGAGCATCTGTTGGTGACACGGTACGACCCCAATCGCGTCAACAGCGGAGATATGTTGGCCATGGAGGATATCACCGATATCCTGGGGATCCCCATTCTCGGCGTGATTCCGGAATGCTCGTCGGTGCTGCAAGCCTCAAATTCCGGTGTGCCAGTCATTCTGGAAGACAGTAGCCGGGCCGGCCAAGCCTATACCGATATTGTCGGACGTTTCCTGGGAGAGAACCTGCCCCATCGCTTCACAACCCCTGAGAAGCGGGGCTTCCTCAAGCGCTTTTTCCGGTGAGCCAACAACGCATGAGACTCCTCGAATACTTCCGTTCTTCTCGCCGAAACACTGCCGCCGTGGCCAAAGAGCGCCTGCAGATCGTCATCGCGCACGAGCGTTCCGAAGGCTCAGGAAGAGGATATATCCAGCGACTCTTGCCAAAGCTAGAGCAAGAAATTTTGCAGGTGATCCGCAAGTATTTTCAAATCGAGGAGAATCAAGTAACGCTGCAGGTGGAGCGGGAAGGCGACTACGAAGTCTTGGAGCTCAACGTCACGCTTCCAGATTGAGCGGCAGGTCGTCGGCCGGGTAAAACCCCCGCCATTTTAATGGACTAGCCTCATGCCCAAGGAAAAGACAAAAATACGGGTGCGTATTCGGAAATCGCAGACCGGCGCCCCTTACTCCGAGGTCTCATACAACGCGCCACGTTCGATTATGTTTTCAGGAAATCAAACAAGCTTGTTTCAAAAGCCCGCCGTCCGAGCGGGATTGCTGATAACCGCAGCGATCATTGCCTTACTTGCGGCGGCGCTTATCGCCATACCCTTTGGGCCAGAAGAAAGCGACGTGACAGCGCAAAGCAATGACGCCGATACGGCTCCGCCTTCCTCTGTTAAGGAAGGTAAAGAGAACTTAGCGACCTCCGAGGACCACGGCCTGCCAAGCTCTGCAGCTTTCCCCTACAATGGCGCCGCATCACCCCAGCCAGACTCCGAGACTGCAACCCCATCAGACGCGGACTTCGATGCACCGTCCGCTGCGCAGACGGTTGAGCCGACCGCCGATGACAGGTCTTCGCTCGAGACGCTGGAGGCCAAGGAAGCTCGCATAGCTTTGCAAGAAAGCGAGGCCGAGGGCGTCTCAGATGTGCGCGACGCGCTGACCCTGCCGCCAACAGAAGAACCGTCGTTACCAGGATCTGAGCCGCTATCCGTGATGCAACCGCCTGACGTGTTCGCCCCCCAACCGTCAGTCACACCTGAACCGTCTTCGACCCAAGCCCCAGCAGCTGTCACAGCGCCCCCCAAGGAAGCGGCCGACTTGACCGGTAGCCCATCGGCACCCGAAGAGGCCATAGAGGCCGAGGTTGCCCCTGCCGCACCCAAAGAGGCCATAGAGACCGAGGATGCCCCTGCTGCACCTGATGAGTCCGAAGGGTCATCGGCAATCGCCCGCGCTCAATTTGCACACGGCATCGTGGAGCGAGAGCCGATCGATGCCATCGATTCGATGTTCTACGCGACCGGCAACGACACCGATCGGGTGTATTATTTCACTGAGCTGGTAGGCCTCAAGGGCGAAACGGTTACCCACCGCTGGGAATATGAAGGCGAAGTCATAGCGACGGTGACGTTCGAGGTTGGCGGGGATCGCTGGCGCGTCTACTCCAGAAAGACGCTTTTGCCTTCCATGACGGGGCAATGGCGGGTGGTTGTCGTCGACGACGAGGGAAATGCCCTGCAGACGGATGAGTTTACCTATGCGGTACGCGATTCCTAAGAGGCTACTCTTAGTATCGCTGTGCAGGCAAGAATAGCACTGACGGTTCAGTTCTGCGCATTGTCCAAGAACAGCTCAAACAAACCGCCCACGAGGGGCAACACGCTGAGCAGCCGGTGATCGCTGTTTAGCAGATGGAGCTCAATAACGTAGCGTTGAGCAAATCGGAGGATATTTTCCACTGGCACGATCTCATCGTTCCAGCCATGCACCAGAACCGCCACGTCGGCATGGGGGGTCGGATCGGGAACTGCATACCCTTCCAGAGAAATGGCGGGGGCCAGTAAATAGAGCCCTTTCGGCCTGAGCCGCTCGGAGGCCACGAGCGACACATAGGCGCCCATGCTAGAACCCACTAACACCAACCTGCCCGATGCTGCCGGGGCAAGCGACAGCAACCGCTGAACCCTCTCATCAGGATCCGCCAAGTCAGAATAGTCAGGGCTCTCAACGTGATAACCTCTGGCCTTGGCGATCTCGGATAGGTACTGAATTTTAACCGCCTCTGGCCCGGTTTCTTTACCGTGGGCGAAGTAGACTACATGCTCGTGCATCGCTCAATCCTGCAGATACCGCTTACCTACAATGCCAGAAAAACAAGTTAATTGTACACGATGACTGGACGCAATATTCACGTTTATTGTTCACTTTTCTTTTGCGCTGGCACGGCCAAGGCTTCTCACACCTACCATTATCTATCATAAAAAGTTTTACATACAGTAGCTTGCGCTACCTTCTGTAGTCCAAGCATGTTTGGTATGTTCTATGCTTATTAAGCATTAACGAATCGCTTATTAACATCCCAAGGTACAGCAACGACGACCGTGAAACCGTCGCGGTCGTGGACCGGCTCCAGGTCAGGTATTGGGCTTGCCTAGAGGTCGGTGGTTTACGCCTTGACCTCTCTAGAAAATGACGTGATGGTGATGTGCACCTCTCACGTGCGACCTGGAGCCGAGTCTCGAAGTCAAGTAACATTAACGTATTGTTACAAGTCAGTTGTTACAGAGCGGGGGTTGTGCACAAGCAAGCTTCTGCTGTTGACGAGACAAATACGATTTTTTTGAGGAAGATCATGTACAATGCGCCACATCCTAAGGCAGGCGGTGACAACTATGACAGATTCAGTGGCACGAGCTCCGACACCTCGGAACCCATAGCCGGTGGAGCTGGCATCGACACCGGCGGTTTTGGAACGGCTGAGAATTGGTCCACGTGGTCTGGCAGCTCGGAATCGGCGCTAGGTTCTAATCCTTTTCCCGAGGATAGCGACAACACGGCGTTTGGCCGCATAGACATCCCTGTGTAGTGCGGGATAGCCGCGGTTGCATCACCTTCACTCCTTGCGTAATGAAGGAGTGGTGCGGGAAACAGGGACATCTAGTGGGGTGTAAGGGCCTGCCTTGGAAACCACTTCAAGAATGTCGCAAGCGTAGGGCGGCGAGCAACCGTGCAGCCCCGTAGTTTTTAAAGTAGCTTCTTGGGCGAACCTCCATGACCAGACCGAAACTTGCCCTGTTCGCCGATCGGGGCAGCCGCCAACTGGCTATTCTGGCAGATGTCGTGCGGGAGGAAGGCGGTGATCCTTTCGTTTTTGACATTCAGTTAGGGGGCCTGTCGGCGCCGCGAGTGCTGCTGCAAGAGCAGCATGCCTATTGGGACGGTGTTGACTTTGGCGATATTCATGCGGTGCACATACGTTGCGCGGCACTCAATACACCCCCCACTGTTCCTGCATTGCTGCACGGGACAGCCTATGCCGAATTCCGTAGCCAATACCTGCGGGAGCAGGAGTACCAGGCCACCACACATAGTTTCTTTCACCGCCTGGCGGCTCTCGGGAAGCTGGTTATCAACCCCTTGGGCGGAGCGTATATCGACCACGATACTAAGGCCCAGCTCTATATGAAGCTTGGTGCGCAGGGTTTTCCGGTGCCAAGGACATTGATGACGAACGACCCGCAGAAGGCGTTGGCGTTTGTGCGCGACATGGGTGAGGTGGTAGCTAAGCCGGCAGTTGGCATCGGAGCAACGCGTAAGCTGAACGAATGGGATCTCAGGCGGCTCGATGAGCTTCAGGCATCGCCAGTACTGCTACAGGAGTACGTATCTGGCCCCACGCTGCGCGTGCATATCGTGGCCGATCAAGTAGTGCTTGCTCTACGGGTCATCTCTGAAGAGGGCTACGTCGATTCTCGCTCCGCTCCGAAGAGCTTTGAATGGATGCAGCTTCCGGAGGCTGAAGCGCAACGGATTGTGCGGGCGAATCGTGCGCTTGGGTTACATTTTGCTGCGTGGGATGTGCTCGAGGGCAAAGACGGACACTATGTGTACCTGGACTGCAATCCGGGACCCTTCATTCTTTGGATAGGCCCGGAGCATACCCGGGTTGTGCTGCGGGCCCTCGCGGGCTACATGTTGACTTTCGCCCGAACCCGGTCTCTGGAGGAGGCCGCCGCCGCAGTCCACCCCTGGCACCCCATCTAGGCATCGGGATGATACTTGCGGTGCTCAAGCTCAAACAATGGCTGCAGCATGCGCCGCAGAAACAGCGTCTTGCGCGGCTGGGGTTCTGCTGTGAGCTCGCCGAGCCCCGTCACGCCCTCCCCCGCTAGACCCTTGGCGAGACCTGTCATCACGCGCTCGGCATGGGGTCCGGGCAGTTCCGTCCATACCGGATCGGGGTCGATTCCATAAATCCAAGGCTGATTCTCCTGAACGACGAAGGAGACGGCGGCCCAGTGTAGCTGTAGGGCCTGCGCAAGACGTTCCAGGTCATTCTGAACCTCCGGGCACTCTACGGCAATAAACACTTCCAGTCGTTCCAGGGGTGGCGCGAACGCGGGCGTCTTGGATTTCACCAAGAGCAGCGGCTTACCGTTAAACAGGTAGGCACGGATCAACGGCCCCTCAGCGACTCCGGCGATTAGAATGGGAGGCTTATCCAGAGCCATGACCCGGTCCCGGCGGTACGGTGTGCAGCGCTGCCACGGCGCTCTTGCGGTCGTCGGCCGCCAGACACTGACGCCGACCTGGTCACAGAAAGCTTCTGCCGCATCACGGTCGTTGGTACAGATAAGCCGTGGCACGCAAAAGCCGCTTTGCCTCAGGGTTTCGAACAGATTCGGCAGGGCAAATGCCTGGACATGCACGGTGGGCGAATTGAACAGCCGCACGCCCCGGCGCTCCAATTCAGAGAAGGCGCTGTGGACAAAGCTCGCTCGCTGTTGATCGGTGATGTAATCGGTCTGCCAGAGCGTCCAGTCAGCATCCTCCAGCGCCCGGGGAATCGCCGGGTTAGCATAGCGGAACCCATGAATATAGCCGTGGTCGAGCTCAGCCAGGTTGATTCCATCCCACTCAATCCCCATGCTGTCGAGGGCAACAGGGGGAGCACCCGCCTCCGGAATGGTAAAATGATGGGCAACGCCTGGCGCCAACTCATCGAACCGGCGCTGCAACAAAGCGGTTTGTTTATCTCCTCGGGGAGAGAACAGTCCTATTCTGATCCGCGACATGCCAACCACTCCGTAGCCTTCTGGATAACCGTGAAATGCAGTTGCCTGCGCCGCCCGATTATAGCGCGTTCACGAAGGGGCGAAAGCCGCCGACATGCGAATGACTAAACACGAGCATTTTGACCGCTATGAGCTTCTGCAGGTGCTGGGAGACGGCGGCATGGGCATCGTCTACAAGGCATATGATCCTGTGCTCGAGCGCCTTGTGGCAATCAAAACTATTCGCGACGATAGGCCGCGCCGCGCCGCCGCGCGCAGCGCCGACCTGCGCCAGCGGCTGAAACGAGAAGCTTCCCTCGGTAAGCGGCTTACGCATCCCAATATCGTACATGTCCACCAATGTATTTGCCATCCAAACTATTGCTATATCGTGATGGAATTTGTCGATGGACAATCCCTAGGAGCACACCTGAAGACGGGCCATCGCTTTGCCATCCCCGAGATCCAACGAATCATGCACCAACTGCTCAGTGCCCTTGACTATGCACATCGCCACGGTGTCATTCATGGCGATGTCAAGCCGGGCAACCTTCTGCTCGCCTGTCGTGGCGAGCTGCGGGTGACAGATTTCGGCACCGCCCACCTTGACAGCCCCATGCAGGAACAGCCATTACCGTTGTCCGGCACGCCGAGCTATATGGCGCCGGAGCAGTGCCTTGGCTTAGCCGCAGATTCCCGCGCAGACATTTTCTCTACGGGTGTCATTCTCTACCAGCTGCTCACTGGTGACAAACCTTTTACTGGCAGCTCGGCGAGAATCCGCATGCACAATGTACTGCAAACCATGCCAGCGGATCCTTCCCGGGTTGCTCCCCTGCTCCCGCCGCAGGTGGGAGCCGTAGTCCTGAAGGCTCTCGCGAAGCGGCCCGATGAGCGTTTTGCAACAGCCCGTGCTTTCGACGAGGCGCTGACAACAGCACTAGCACTCTTCAGGCAGCTCACGCCGTACCCGACACCCCGTAGCACCGGCGCCCCTTCGCGACGTTAGCGGGTCCCATTGAGTCGTGTTGACAGACATAGCTTAAGACTAGACCATACGGCGATTATATCTTTGTTAAGACATGCGACTTGCGGTAGGTAACGTTTTGACGGAAGCGGCTAAGCGCGCTGTGGTTGATACTTGGATGACAAACAACGATAGACATATTATGCGGGTAGCCTGCCTCAGTGACGTTGGGCTTACGCGGAGCCTGAACGAAGACAGCTACCGTATCGATGAGGCGTTGGGTTTACTGCTGGTCGCCGACGGCATGGGAGGACACGATGCCGGAGAGGTGGCAAGTCGCAACGTGGTCACCTCTATCCACGAATACCTAAGCCGATACGCTGACGCCACGGACGACGAGGCAACGGAGATGATGGACGGCGCCAGTGCCGAAGATAGTGACAGTACTTGGGAAGACCTACCCAACCCGGTGATCGGTACCATCACCGCTGCCCTGGAATACGCCAATCAGCACCTGTATCGGCTTAATCGAGACCGAGGCTATCCCGACGGCCATGGCATGGGAACTACCGTCGCGGGATTGTGGCGCATCGGCATCCTCGATGAAGCGGCGATCTTTCATGTCGGTGACAGCCGCCTGTATCTGTACCGCGCCGGTCGGCTCGCTCTGCTCACGCGCGACCACACGCTCTATCAGCAATGGATTAGCAGTGGGCGTATTGGCCCGGCGCCGTCGCAAAACATCATTTTGCGCTCCCTGGGCTCCTCGGCGCGGGTAAACGCTGACGTGCGCCTGCAGAGTCTTCAACAGGGAGATCTGATTCTCATTTGCTCCGACGGGCTCACCTCCATGGTATCAGACACCCGTATCAAATCAGCCTTAGCGAACGCCAAGCCCGACGGTTTGCAGGCCACCTGTGAATCGCTGGTGGCGCAAGCCAATGCCGAGGGTGGAAAGGACAACATCACTGTGTTACTTGCCTGGTTCGAGTAAATTGCTGTGCATGCACAAGGTATGCTTAAATGTCGGCCATATACGCTTGTAAATGGTTACCTTGGGAGGACGTGAATGAAGCGGATTTTTCTTGTGGTGCTGACGCTAGGACTTACCGCCTGCGCATCGCAGTCTTTCCAGGACGTTCGACTGGGGATGACGAGGCAACAAATGGTAAACACCGCAGGCAAGCCCGATGCGGTAATTGCTTCGTTTCAAGCTGATGGCGAAACCATCGAGGTATTTGAATATCAACGCGATAACTTGTGGTGGGGTGACCTGGAAGACCCTTTTTGGTTCTATTTTTCCAATAATAGGCTGGTGAGATGGGATCGACCAGGAGACCGGTTACGCTACGTTGCCATCGAATAGCTTAGGTAGCATCGCAAAGTTTGCCGCGTCAACACGAGCCTACGACGCCCGGGTCGCGTCGATTGTGGTCTTGGTATTTCCGTCTGGCTGAAAGTCTCTTCGCAAGCCTATCGTATTAACGTTCGATCCACATCCCTCCATCCAGCGCAGCAAGAGTGCCGGCGCGGTCTTCGCCCCCTATTCACCCGTCAGCGCCATTGATCCGATACCCCAGAAGTGAAAACATCTGCGCTGTGGGTAGGCAGAGCTGTCTACCGAGGGCGCGCCACTAGGGGCGCTTGGAGCAAAAGGGAGACTACCGAACTTGTCAAACGACAGCAAATTCGAAGACCTCACCATTGTCCAAGAGAGTAAGATCCCCCCGGAGCAAACCCCTCCAGCCCGGTTGATCTGCCTCGACGACCTCTTTGAAGACACCCTCAAGAATCTTGAGATCGCTCTGACCGATGGTGAGCAAACCATAGGCCGCGCGCCGCAAAACTCGATCTGCTTGGTCTATAAGAAAATCTCTCGGCAGCACGCGCGGATCTATCCGAACAGCGGATCCTGGGAGATTGAAGATCTGCAGAGCGCTAACGGTGTCTTTGTCAATGAGGAGCGCGTAACCCGCTCGCGACTCGGTCACGGGGATATTGTACGCCTTGGGCCCGTGCCTTTTCGCTTCGAATTGGAGCGGCCTGCACCACCGGAGGAAGCGCAAACACCCTCGTCGGCTCACCTTGGCGACGGCGGCACGATGTACGCGTACCACGCTGGGGTATTGGAATCATTGGTCGCAGCGGAAGAAGCAAGCCCAGCGGAGAAAGCTGAGACTCCTTCACCGTCGGAAGCTGTTCAGAAGCCGAAAAAGCGCCGTGCTGGCGGAGAAAAGTTTCATTTTCGAAGACGGGCGCTTCGTTATGGGCTCATGCTGTTATTGGGCATGACCCTTGTTGGCGGCGGTTACACTTACCTACAGCGCCAACATGCGCAGGAAGGAGTCATGCTCGCCAAAGGCTTGGAGGCGAGATTCCAGAGGTTCTTGGACCATTATGAAGGGGACAACCGCCCTTCCCCTTTGGAATTAGGGCAGCGGGACCTGGCCGAGATCCGCAATATGGCCGCTCACATCAACGTCGCCACCGAGCAGTACCCCGACAATGCATTGCTGCGCGCACTGCAGGCGCGGGTGTCGTTCATCGACTTTGAACGTGACTTTGCCCGGCTCCTCGGCGAGGGCAAGACCTACGAGGCGGAACAGCTGGTCAAAGACACCCAACAAAAAGTCTCATCGTTGCCACCGGGCAAGGGTAACGCGGGTAAAGAAGCGATCGAGGAAGTTACCAATCTGCTTGATCTCGCGGCAATTATCGTGCGTTTCAAGCAGTTTCGACAGCGCTTCCCCGACCCATTCAACCCAGGCCCGGTGCGACCCAATCCTTACGAGCTACGCGCCATAAAAGCCCTCAAAATCCCCCTCATCGAGAAAAAGAAGGCGAGCCACCTGGCGCTTTCCATCACCTATTCGCGGTTTCAGCAACTGCTAACGGAGGTGGAAGAGGAGGACATGCGATTTATCAACCGCTGGCAGGAGGTAGTTGGGCAGCAATGACCGCTTAACAACGCCGGTATGACAAGCGCAGTAGTTTTCACAACAGCTTCTTGCCGTGCTAAGCCGAGGTCAGGGTAAGATTTTCCCGCTCTTCCGCTTCGCTTAGGGCCACCTGCTTTGGCAAATCAAGCGGCGGCAGGTTGAATTGCTGTTGAGCGAGCTGGTAATAGAAGCCGCTGTAGCCCTGTTCCAGCAGGTAATCCGGAGCCGTTAGCTGCTCGTGGGTCCCCTTCTCAGCGACTTTGCCGTTGCTAATGTAGCAGATGGTATCTGAATCGACGATGGTTGAAAGGCGATGGGCAATGGTGAGGGAAGTGCGCCCTCGCAAAATCGCCTTCATGTTTTCCTGGATGCGTTTCTCGGATTCATTGTCCAGCGCGCTGGTCGCTTCGTCGAAGATGAGAATTCTCGGTTTTCGGTAAAGGGCGCGAGCAATGCAGATCCGTTGCCGCTGTCCTCCGGAGATCCCCATGCCCTTCTCACCAATGGGGGTTTGATAACCCAGAGGATAGTTGATAATGAACTCGTGGGCACCGGCCAGACGTGCCGCTTCCGTCACGGCGGCCAAATCGGCTTCCGGATCACCGAGAGCGATGTTTTCCGCCACCGTCGCCGCCACGATAAAGCTATCCTGCAACACCACGCCAATGTTACGTCTAAGGGCCGTGAGATCGAGGGTTCTCAGGTCCTTTCCATCGATACGACAGTGGCCGGATTTTGGCATGTGAAAGCCCAGGATCATCTTGGCGATGGTGCTTTTGCCGCAGCCGCTCGGGCCAACGAAAGCGACCCGCTCGCCGGCCTCGATAACGAGATTAAAATCCCGCATGACGAAGTTCTCTTTCTCGTTGGCTACGTAGCTGAAATCGACGTTCTCGAACTCGATGCGGCCTTGGCATTCGGTCAGGGTAGCGGGCATTCGCTCCGGCGTGGTAATGGGCTCCTGTTCGGGCACGACATTGAGAATCTCGCCGACCCGATCCACCGAGATTCGCACCTCGAGCAAACTGTTCCAGAGACCGACCATCTGCAGCACCGGCCCTATCACCATACCGGTCAGCATGTTAAATCCCATCAGCTCACCGATGGACATCTGCCCCGCCATCACCTGGTTGGCACCCAGCCACAGGATGACCACTTGGGAGGAAAGGCTCACCAGCTTGTTCAGGCTGGCAGACATGAGGTTCAGCCGCGCGGAACGAAACCCCCGGTTGACATTCTCCACAAAGGAATTCTCCCAATTGGATCGGGCCATGTATTCATTGGCAGTCGCCTTGATCGTTTCAATGCCATGCAGCGACTCCACCAAACGCGCTTGAGACTGCGCGTGGGTCTCGAAGATTTCCTGAGAAATCGCCTTGATACGCGGCGTGAAGTACAGGATCACGCTGAGATACATGGGAATGAAGATGATGAAGACGAGCGTCAGCGTCATGCTGTAGCCGAACATCATGAGAAAATAGAGGATGATCATCAGCGTGTTGAGAACCACGGTGACCGTGGAGCCGGAAATGATCGCGCGGATCTTTTGATTCTCTCCAAAACGCGCCAGGATTTCCCCCTTGTTGCGTGTCAGAAAAAAGCTCATCGGTAAGCTGAGAACATGGCGATAAAACTCCGACATGATGCGCATATCGATGCGCGCCGTCGTGTGCGCCAGCAATAGACTCTGAGAAATAGAGCTTAAGGTGGAGAACACAGACACCAACACCATGCCGACCAGCATCATGTTGAGCAAAGTCACATCATGATGAACGACCACCTTGTCGACGATGGTCTGCACAAAAAGTGGGCTGGCAAGCCCCAGGAGATTGATGGTGAGGGCAGCGATCATGGCCTCACCGAAATAACGCTTGTAGGGCAGGATATAGTTGACGAAGTGATAAATGGGTTTTTTCGGTACCGCTTTTTGCTCAAAGCTCAGCGTTGGTTCCAGGGCGATGAACACACCGCGCTCAGCAGCGATGCTTACCCCGGTGACCTGGGCTTCGGTCCACCCTTTGAGAAATTCCTCTTTAGTCAGCTTTTTCAGGCCGTCTAACGGGTCAGCAATCTGCACCTCTTTCTGGGTGACGCGGTAAATCACCGCGTAATGGTAATTCTCCCAGCCGATAATGGCGGGAAGCTTCAGCGTCTTGAGATCTTCAAACTCCAGTGCGTAAGCGCGCGCGGAAAATCCAAGGTTTTCGGCGCCCGTTATCAGTTGGTTGGGAGGCAGCTCGGCGCCGGACAAGTTGGCGAGCTCTCGTATCTGCCCGACGGTAAAGGACTTGCCGTAGTGCTGGCATACCATGGTCACACAAGCAGCGGCGCAGTCCGCTTCCGTATTCTGGCGCACCAGCGGAAACCGGCGGATCTTCTCGCGTTGCTCTCGATCGAGAAATTCCTCCTCGGTGACCGCATCAGCAAGCTTAATCCGCTGATCGACGCCCTCCGCCCGGGCACGCACCGCCACTTCTTCTTCCTCATTGCGCTGCAGTTGGCGCAAGCGCTCGCGCAAACGCTCGTGTAGCCCCGGGTTGATTTGCAAAATTTGCCGAACTGCATCCTGGCGGATGACCAGCACGGTTGCGTCCGTCACTGCCAGCGCCGCATGCGGCTGTCGACCGTCGCCTTCGCCGAGGCCGATGGCTCCTCCTTCGCCGAACACGTCGCCCCGGTACAACCTGTCGAGCACCACGGAGTCCCCTGACAGGGGTTGGCGAACGAGATCGACCGCCCCTTTCTCGACGCAGTAAAGGCGGGGATCTTGTGCGCCTTGAGCGAATACCTGCTGATCCTTGGGGATGTGCTTGACGCCGATGTTGTCGAGGATGCTGGCAAATTCCTCCGCCGTATAGCGGGCACTGCCGAGCATGCCGCGCAGCCGTTGCGCGAGCTCCACCACGCCAAGCCGACTCCTAAAAGCCTCCCGCATCACGGGATGGCGCTCGAGCAGCGCGCGTACCCGATCACCCGGCAACCGCAACAGTGTTACCCGCTCGATGGCCACGCCCTGATAAGGCCAATCGCTGGTTTCAATCAAAGCGCGCTCACCGAAGCTCGCCTCCACACCGAGCTCGCCAATGCTGGCGCGCTTGCCGGCTTCGGTCTGCTTGAGGCGCACCTTTCCTGAGCAGATCGCATAAAGCGCGTCCATCGGCGCGTTTTCCTCGACGATGGTGGCGTTGGCGGCATATTCGCGAACCTCAAACAAGGGTTCGAGGACTCTTTGATCGGTCTCCGTGAGGCCACTGAAAAGGATATTGGTCCGCAATAAACGACGGATGGCTTCTTGTTTTGCGTCCACGGTGGCTTTCCCCTTACCCTCAGATGGCTTCTTCTTCTGGGGCTAAGAATTTGGATATGGGTGAGAACAGAACCTCGATGAAGCGCCGCTCGCCTGTCTTGAATTCCGCCAGGCCTTCGAGGCCGATTTCGAGCGGTTTGGGTCTGCCACCTAGCTTGCGGATGGTGTCGGCGCGCAACGCCACCTTCACCAGGTACCGCGACTCCTGACCCGCGATACCACTGGGAGTGGTCGCAATGGAAGACACGAGCCCATCGGCGATGCCGTATTCCTGATAGGGATAGGCAAAATACTTGATCTTCACGCCTTGGCCGCGCTTGAGCTGACCAATGTCCTTGTTTTCCACAAACGCGTGACCTTCGAGCAAGGCGGTGTCGCGCACCAGGGTAATCAACGGTGCGCCCGCCGGTATTACCTGACCGCGGCTAACGTGCAATTGCGTAATCACACCATCGAACAAGCTGGTGTAAGTCGCGCTGGCGTCGCCACTTCGCTTGATGCCCTCCAAGGAATACATCGCCTCGCTAAGACGCGAGGCGATCGCCTCTATCTGACCATCGAGTCGTTTCAGATCGCGCTCCTGCCGCAATCGCGTTTGCGCTATCTCCTGCTCGATGGCCTGCTGGCGTAGCAAGTCCTTGTACTCGCGCAGTTCGGACTCTGCCGTCTGCAAGCTGATGGTTATCTCGGAGATCCGTGACCGGGCGTCGAAAACTGATTTTTGCGCGGCATTGAGCTTTTCTAACGCCTGATCACGTTGGGTAACGGTGGCATCGCGGCTGTCAAAAAGCTGCTTTATGGTTTGGTACTGACGCTGAGAAATACCGAGCGCGCCCTCGGCTGCCTGCTTGGCATTTTCTGCCTGCGCAAGCTGCTGTCGATAAATAGAGATCTGACCCTCGAGCTGTTCGATTCGCAGTCCTCGATTGTTGATAAGATCATTTAGCTCAAAATCCAGCTGGCTCAGCTTGTGCTCGAATTCACTGGCGATTTTGTCGCGTTCCTTTTCGAGCTGGAACTTCTGCCCCTCCAAAGCTTCCCGCTGTGCATCATCGAGGGGACTGAGCTTCTCTTGCACCACCGCCAGTGGATCACCGGCGCGAACCAGGCTATTCTCCTTAGCATAAATCTCAGTGACTAATCCTCCGCCGGTAACCTGCACGGTGAAGCTGTCTTTTTCAAGCATGATCGGCGCCGTCACCAACACATCTTGCTTGGCCCAGAATGCATAGACCAAGCCCACGAAGACGATCAGAAAGACGAGGTAGATCGGACCACGGAGCAACAGCGAGGGAAGACTGTAAAGGAGCCGTGCGGCCTTTACCGGATGACGTACCGGAGCAGTAAGCACAGGTTTTACCTGAACGGCTTTGGCTGAAGAGCGCCCGCTTTCCGATTGGGTAGATGAACGACGGCCTTTGGAGACGCTATCTTGCAGTCTTGCTACCATTGCTTACCCTTTGCCCGTAGCGAACAGATGAGTATGTTAGTATCCTGAGTTCCAAACGAATACCAATCAATTCTCAGAAAGTTTGGCAAACTTGCGCAGTTGCGCCGGTAAATGTTCACAAGAACCCTGTTGCCGCGCGAAAGAACAACACATTTCGTTGGGCGGGGCAAGAAAATAAGCCTAAAACGGAAGTGTAGGAGGATATTCAAAAATTTTGCGAGCGCTGGCAGAGCAAAACGCACGGTGGCGAGACAAAATCGTCAGGAACAATCGACAACGGCAGGGTTTAAGCCTTAGTGGGGCAGGGTCGTAAAACACCTGAAAATTTCGAGCCGTCGCGCAACCCCGCTATGAGAGGCGAAGCCATTTTCGAAACGCCTTCTAACACTCGCCGAGCGCGCATTGAACGAAGCTCTCTGCACGAATACGAATGTCGGCCGGGTCCGCTGGAGAAGGAAGGACCCACAAAATTGTCCGGTCCCTTTTAGGTAGTAGGCACAAAGGAAGCTTGCTGTCCGTTATTTGGGCTTGTGGGCAATGACCTAGAGAGCGTCTCCTATGGAAAGGAACCAAATAATAACGGCTAGGAAAGAATATTTGCGCTGCAAAACGATCGTCTGGATGGGATTCTCGGGATGGCTCCTAGGAGCCACAAACCCCGTGTACAGCCAAGCCGAAGCCGCCTATTTTCTGACCCTCGAAGCAGAGGAAAACATTGCTGAGCGGGTGTTGGCGGCCGTGGAAACAGGCGGACGGGGTGCGAGTGGCTACCTCTACGGCAAGCGTCCGGTAACCCTCACCGTCGATGAAACCAGGCAACAGGTAGCGCAACGCAATCCAACCATCCTGGCACAGCGACAAGATACGGTTGCTGCTCAAATGCTGCGTTTGCAAAGCCAAGCCGTCTTTGACCCTTTGCTCAACTTCGCTGCCGCATACACGCGAACGGATTTCTTCGAGCGCAGCGAGGTGATCGTTCGTCAGCGGCCAACCGCATTCATCGCTGAGGGCACCACCCCCGATGGCACCGGTAACGTGGCCGACCAAGTGGGCATTCCGACTACTCCAGCCGGTCAAACCGTCGGCGAAGAAAGCCAACCGATCCCGGTAACCGACTCCTTCGGCAACCTCGTCTGTGTCAGCGTCGATGGCGTGCTGGTGAATCCCGGGCAGTGCGCACTGCGAACCGAGGCCCGGAGCGGTCGAGAATTCGCCAGCGGCGATGCCGATGCCTTGGACGCCTGGAGCTTTAACGCCGGAGCGGAAAAGCTCTTTCCCTGGGGAACTCGCCTCAGTGTCGAATTGGAATCCATACGCCGCATCAAGAATTTCTTCCCTCTCGATGATTTTGGGATCTTTCGGCCTTTGTCCCGCGAGGATCCCATTGGACGCGGCAGTACTTTCCCGTGGACCACCGCCTTTACGGCAGCTTTGGATACTGCGCTGCCCTTCAGCAAGGATTTTGGTCCCTACGGCTCCGCAGCCAACGTTGGCGTTCTTCTTTCGAAGGTGGGCGAACGGCAGGCAGACTGGGCGCTCGCCGCGGCGATCAATAGTACTTTGCTCGCCGTAGATGATGCCTACTGGGAGCTCGTACGTAGCCTGCTGCAACTGGAAATCACGCAGCATCAGCTCGAGGTGCTCACAGCAAGAGCTGCCCGCGCGGCAAAGCTGTACGAAGCCCGGCAGATAACGACCTATGACAGAGCCCAAATTGATGCCGAGCTAGCCAACATCGAGTCCCAGCAGCAGCTGATCTGGGCCGCATTGGTGAGAAGCTCGAATCGGTTAGCCGAGCTGCTCGATTATCCCGAGGATGTGCTTCTTCTGCCGCAGCGCTATGTGCAAGCGTTGCAGCAAGCTGTAGTGGTCGACGAGCAAACGGCTATTGCCACCGCCCGCAGCTCACGCCCAGAGCTCATGGTTACGCGCCTTAGCCTGGAATCGAGCCGCATCCTCTTCAAAAACAGTCAGGCGCAGACTCGTCCTGATCTGTTTCTGACTTTCCGGGTAGCGTTGAGTCAAGACGATCGTGTACTTGGTTACGAAACCTTTGAAGACTCCCTTACCAGTGCCTTTAGCCCGGACGTGAGTGATTACTTCGTGGGCTTGAGTTTTCGCGTGCCGTTTGGCAACCGGGAGATCCGATCGCGGCGGGCGCAAGCGCGTCTGCAGCGGGATCAGGCTCGCGACGCTGTGCAGCAAACTGAGCTTGTCGTCATCCAAGAGATCAACACGGCGATTGCCGCCATCAACAGCACTCGCGCTCAGATTGCCGCCAGCGAAACGGCGATGCAATATGCCGAGCTTGCCTACGACAAGGCGCACGCCCTGCGCGAGCAAGGCCTCATCACTGAATTTGAGCTTCTGCAGAAGCTAAACGATCTGCTGTTCAGCCAAGCGGAGTATATCGATGCACTTGTGGAGCATCGCAAAACCGAAGCGCAGCTGTTAGCAGCGCAAGGAATGCTCGCCGCCCAATATTGGAGGAGTCGCATCCATGCCGCACCCTGAGGTATGGCTCACGACACTCTCGCCACTTCAGTCAGGGCACACTGCTCCACGGGGGCAAAACACCGTGGAAAGGCTAACAGCGCCCCCTCGCCAGCGCGCCCGTCCGGCGGGCAATGGCCTCATCATGGCCCTGTTGCTGCTAACTGCCAGTCAGTGGGTCTGGAGCCAGCAACCGACTCCCTCGTCGCGCGGTGAAACACGCAGGGTGAGCACCTTCGATGCCACTGAGCAAAACCTAGTGCAAAGAGAAGAAACCCTCAGTGCGCTAATTCGGCAAGAGGCAAAAAGTCAGGAGCGGCAGGGGCGCCTGGCGAACAAGCAATTAGTGGAGCTAGCACCCAACGAAGCCGCTCTCAAAGCGCTGCGAAAAAACCTCAGTATTCAGCGAAGCCAAGTTGCCGAACGCATTGCCAAAGCCGCCCTCGTGGAGGCCCAGGCCGTGTTCGATCCGGTGGTGCTGTTGTCATTTCGCTACGACCGTTCCGAGACCTTTACCCGTATCGAGCAGGGGCAACGTTTGCGGCGTTCCACCACCTCCGCGGCGCCAGGGTTTGAGGGACGCTCGGTCATTCCTGTGGATGATCCGCGAGATACCACCGGAACCGTGATCGTGTTCGATCAGCCTCGTACACAGGGTTCCGCATCCCGAGAGGTGGCGGCCAGCATTGCACCGATCACCGGTCCCACGGAAGCTTTCAACTATGAGGTGGCGCTGGAGCAGCAACTCCCCTGGGGTGCGCGTCTCGAGCTCCTCTACCGAGCCATCGACCAGGACACCTTCTTCATCGATAACGCCCCACTGCTTACGGACAACCCTAATCCACCCCTTGAGCTTGTCAACTTCGGTTCATTTGAACGGCCTTGGGTGTCCTCCCTGCTGACGCGACTCGCCTTGCCGTTACCGGGCAGCCGGGAATTTGGCCGCTATGCTGAGCAAGAAGTGGGTATTTATCAGGCCCGTTTCGACAAAGAGCGTGCCTTCTGGGAGGTGGAAACCGCTATCAACGACACGCTGCTCGAGGTTGACCTCGCCTATTGGGATTTAATTCGCGCCCTCTTGAGCCTGCACGCTACCACTGAGAATCGCGCCCTCGTGGAGCGACGCCTGGAGGTGGCCAAACGACGTTTTGAGCTGCGTGAGGCGACGAACTATGACGTGGCCCAGGTGCAAGATGAGCAGGCCCGAGTGCGAGGCGAAGAAGAACGCGCCTGGAACAATTATGTGCTCGCCTCCGACGCCTTGGTACAGCTTCTCGATCTGCCTGCGACCGACGTGCTGCTACCGAAGGGCTACCAGGACGTCCTGCAGCGCGTGTTCATCGACCCTGGCGAAAAAACCATCGCGAGCAATCCTGCGCGATTGGCCGCGACCGTGGATGTCCAGCAAGCGCGCCTCGATGAGGCCACGAGCAGAGTGCGCAAGCGCCCGGACATCAAAGTCCTGGCAGAAGCCGAATTCAGTCAGCGCAACAGCGTATTTGGCTATGAAAGCTTCGCTGAGTCCCTCGGGAACGTCGCTGATCCCGATGTCATTACCCAGGCCTACAGCATTGACTACCTCTACCCGTGGGGGAACCGTGCCGTCAAGGCAGCATTTCGCCAGGCCGAGGCGCAACGCCAACGACAGCAGTTCCTGCTACAAGAGACGGAGAATCGACTCGGTCGCCAGTTACGCGACGCCCTCGTTGAGCTCGCCAGCGCCACAGAACGGGTCAGCATTACCACGCGCAACGTCCAACTCGCTTCCCTTGCCTACGAGAAAGCCGTGTCGGAAGAACAGGCGCGTACCGTGCGCGAAGTCGAGGTTGTCGCACAGAGCGTTCAACTGCTCAATGCGCAACTGCAGTCTATTCAGGCGCTGGCCGAGCGTAAGCAGGCCGAAGCTCAGGTGCTCGCCGCCATCGGCGTGTTAGGACATCGATACGCCGAGCGCCTGGCGCAAAACCCGCTGGAACGCTATCGCATCAGCCTTCTCAACGCCAATGGCGTGCTGCAATATTTCGGCTCGCCTGAGGCTTCAGCTAGACAATGATCAGGCATCAGAGATGAGATGAAGGGAATGGAACGGCCGGCTATTACTAAGAACATCGTAAGCAATGCCACGTGGTCCCCGGAATGGGCTTGTGGGGACCGTGTGCCGCCACGACAGCGGCACCCGAGCTTGCAGGGACGTATTCACGGCGTGTCTCGACAAGCCTATCCAGGACCACTCTTCTCAAGGGTGACTTTACTCACGAAGGTGTTAGTCGCTTTCTCGCAGGCACCAACGATGAGCTCGAGCCCATGACAGAGCCGCTCGGTTCCTGGCTTAGCTCCAGGCATCGCCGGGGCATAGCCGCCATCGTCATAGGCCTAGCGCTGATCGGCGGCGTCGTCTCGCGCCCCAGCCAGGCGCAAGGGGCGCAGACGGCACCCTCCGATGAGCCTTCAGGCATCAAGCTCAAAGAGCTGGGGGCCCCCCGGGGTGCGGAGCAAGAAGAAGAGCTCCGGGCCATCATCGAAACGGCGATTGCCGAGGAGCAAAAAAGCGGCACCTGGAAACGGCTTGATGCGCGCACCCTCGAGCTTCTCTCACCGCAGGCACTGGCGCTTTCCACTCTCAAGCAAAACCTCACCATCTCAACCGCCCGGGATGAAGCGCGTCGCGTACGCGACGCGCTCCAGGAGGCCGCCGCCGTATTTGATCCAGTGCTCACGTTGAGTTTCGCTTACCAACGAAGCGAGACCTTGGAGCGAACTGTGCCAGGCACCGTCGAGGCGCAGGTTTTCCTGCCCCGGATAGCAGACCCGCAACGAAGCCAGGAACTGATTGATCCGAACGACTCCGATGCGCAACGCGGCGTCATTCTTCTGGCGCCTGAAGCGCGCGCCCTAACGGGAATTGACCGCATCGTCTACACGGAGGTGCGCACCACACGTACCCTACAAGATGAGACGATCTTCGCCAGCCGCGAGGATCCCAATGGCCCGAGCGACCGTTTTGAATACACCGTCGCACTGGATCAGCAGCTTCCTTGGGGAGCGCGCTACAACGTGAGTGTGCTGACCGCCGACCAGGACGTATTTTACGATCTGCGAGGCAATTCCTACGGTGCTTCCTGGTCATCGAGTCTGCTATTTAACCTTGAGGTACCACTTCCAGGGGCAAAAGATTTTGGGCCCTATGCGCCTTTCGACACGCAACTGAAGCTTGCGGATAAAGATCGCGAGCTTGCCTTCTGGATATTCCAGTCCACCATCAACGACACCCTGTTGGCCTCAAACCTGACTTATCTTGACTTGCTAGAGGCGCTGGAGAGCCTGGCGATCCAAATCGAAAACCGCAAGCTGCTAACGGAACAGCTCCGCTTTACCCAACGCTTGCTCCGAGCGCGACAGGCCACCACCTATGACGTGGCACAAGTCGAAGGCGAGCTGGCTCGCGCGCACGCCGCCGAAGAAGCGGCCGCGAATCGCTTTATCGCCACCTCTGACGCGTTGTCGGTCCTCATTGAGGACTCGCCCGAGGCGGTTAGAAAGAGCGTCTATGTGCCGAGCGGCTATTCACCCTGGCTCAGACGACGACTCGACTTTGATGAAGCGGCTGCCCTGATGCTCGCTAAGCAGCACCAGCCGCTATTGCAAGCTAGCCGCGTCGGTGTTGAACGCAGTCAAATCTTACGCCGACAAGCCCGCCAACAGGTGCGGCCTGATGTCACCGCAAATATGCAGATCGAATCACTTCAAAACGGCGCAGTGTATGGCTACAACTCCTTCGGAGACTCCTGGGGGGGGATCGCCGACCCGGATACCCTGAACCAGTCCTACGGCATTCGCTACCGTTACCCCTTTGGAAACCGAACTTTTGAGGCACGCCTCACCCAGGCGACCGGCCAGCTTTCCGATAGCCAACTCGAGCGGCGCCAGACTTCGAACGATGTCATTCGCGACGTCAATAATGCCTTGACAAGCATCAAGACTTCCCGAGCCCGAATCGCTCGTAGCAACGAACAGCTGCAAGCCGCCGAGGCGGCCTATACGAGCCTTGCCCGCCGGGAGGAAGCCAATGCTGACATCAATCGCAACGAGCTGATCCTGATCATTCGCCGCTTGCTTGCCGCACGACTCGCCCACGTCAGCGCACTCATCGATAACAAACGCGCGGAATCCGCGCTGCTGGCGGCGCAAGGCTTTCTCCCTCGGCACTATGCTCCCTGGACCTCCCGCAATGCCTTTGAGACCCACCGCCTCAAGCGACTTAAGGCCACCGGCCAAATCGATTATTTCCTCGATTGAGCTGCGCGCGTGGGTGTCGCAAGCATTCCATCCTCTTTTTTGTTCTGAGCTAACCGCGCTCCGAAACCGCCACCACTGTCGTCTAGCCGTCATTACCGGCCTATACTGGAACGCGGTCAGCGGTTTTCTACCCCCCAAGCCGCGGTAGAATGTGCGTTAGATCGGTTGCCATCGCAAAAGACGAGTATGCCTATGAACGAGCGGCAGGACATCGACTATTTACCCGTCGATCTCTCGCACCAGACCCTCGATACGGGCCACCTGCTCAACGAGAACATCGCTCGTATCGAGTTCGTCAAGATGAAGGCTCTTGAGTGGCCGGGAGTGAGCGAGCAGGAGAAAAGCCACCTGATGCGCGAGTTGGATATTCTGCGCGGCTCGCTGATCCAACTGAGCAGCACCGGCCGGGGCTACGCCGCGACGGAGCCAGAGCCTTTGTCTGCGATGCTTCCAGGAGCTGATCCGGACAATCTCAAGCTCGAAGGTATCATCGGTCGTAACCCCAGGATCGTCAAGGTACTCAAGACCATCGCCAAAGTGGCGGCAACGGCTTTGACGATCCTGCTGGAGGGAGAAACGGGCTCAGGTAAGGAGCTATTTGCACGCATCATCCATCTGAACAGCAACCGCGAAAAGTTCGTCGCCGTGAACTGCGGCGCATTCCCATCGGACATCATCGAGTCCGAGCTTTTTGGCCACGTAAAAGGAGCCTTTACAGGCGCAACGGGCGATAGAAAAGGAAAATTTGAGGAGGCCGACGGCGGCACCATCTTTCTCGATGAGATCGGAGATCTGGAGTTACAGGCGCAGGTGAAGCTGCTGCGTGTGCTGGAGCTCGGTGAGTTGCAGCGGGTCGGCTCCGAAAAGGCCCGTCAGGTCAATGTCAAAGTCATCGCGGCAACGCACAAGAATCTTGAGCAGATGGTCGCAAACGGGCAATTTCGCGAGGATCTTTACTATCGCATCAACATGTGCCCGCTGTGGATCCCACCGCTGCGGGATCGCAGAGACGAAATTGAAATTTTGTTCGAATATTTCTTGCAGGAAGCGTGCGCCACGACACACAAAGAGTCTGTTATTTTGAATGAAAATCTGCGCGATTTCATCAACAACCGCTATCACTTTCCTGGAAATATTCGGGAGCTGAAGAATATTGCTCACTACGTTGCCTACATCGCCGGCGATGCTCCGGTGACGTTGTCCGACCTACCGGAGCGCTACCAACGCTACGACCGCGAAGCACAGCCAGTGGGCCCAGAAGACGTTCCAGCCGATATGCGTGAGCTCGATCATGTCCGTAACGGCGCCGAACGCGAATATCTGACCAGCGTGTTGAGAAAACATCACGGTAATATGAAAAAGGTGTGCCGAGAAATGCAGCTATCACGTTCCCGTGTCTATCAGCTTCTCAATAAATTCAACCTCCACGCAGCCGATTACCGCTAGGTCTAGGGGGCGACGCCTATGGAAATGCATGACGTGCTGACCACCGTCAGCGGTGAACCCATAACCGTGGAAGATGTCATCGTGCATCTCAAAGGCAACGGGACTTTTCGTAACGCTATCTATCAGTTGATCGAATATCGTGTCATCGCTTTCAACTGTAAAGAGCTCCGCGTGAATCTTGGGGATCAGGAGTTGCGTGACTACTCCCAAACTCGCCGCCGATTACTGGGTCTGACGAGTGCCGTCGACATGAGTCGCTACTGCCGTTGGCATGGCATCACCATGGAACAGTGGAATACCATGATCCGGCGCGACCTGCTTCGGCAAAAACTCAAGGATCGGCTTATCACCAAACGCGATGTCGAAGCCCATTTTGAAGCCCACAAGCACGATTTCATGATGGTTTCGGTGTCGCGCATCGTCTGCGCAGCCGCCGCCGACGCCGAAGCAGCACGAAAACGGACTCAAGACGACGGCGAAGACTTCGCCACCGTCGCAAGAAGCGTATCCTTGGAGCGCAATACGCGCGTCTCCGGAGGTTACGTCGGTTGCATAAAATCCGGCACTTTACCAGAACCCATCAATCAAGCGGTGTTTGCGGCACGCCCTGGCGACACCCTCGGCCCCTTCGAACAAAGCGGCTATTGGGTGCTGTATCGCGTGGAAGAGCGGCGCAACACCCAGCTCGATGAGACGCTGCGCAATAACATCTCCGAGCAACTGTTCAACCAGTGGCTGCGGGATAGGGCAGTGAATGCCAGGGCCTGATAACCAGCATCCGAGCGCAATTTCACTCCAAATAAATAATGCAGACAGACTCCAGCGCTCTCGCCGCAGGCGAACGGGAGCCGCGGGGAAGGAAGGTGTCATGACAAAATATCTCGGCGTTCTCACCGCGGGGGGCGATAGCCCAGGGCTGAATGCGGCCATACGTGGCGTCGGTAAGGCGGCGCTCGGCTACTACCGTATGCAGGTCATCGGATTCCGACACGGTTTCCGTGGGCTGATGGAAAACCGCACGATACGACTCGACAGCGCCGCCCTTTCAGGCATCTTAACCGTCGGTGGAACCATTCTTGGCACCAGCCGCGATAAGCCACACCGCATGATGGTAGGTGGACAAGAGCAGGATATGACCCACGTTATCGTGGAGCACTACCACAACCACCATTTGGACGCTCTCGTGTGCCTCGGCGGAAACGGCACCCAGAAAAACGCCTTACGCCTGCTAAATCAAGGCCTCAACATTGTCACGCTGCCCAAGACCATAGACAACGACGTGGCCGTGACCGATGTCAGTTTTGGCTTCGACACGGCGCTGGGTATCGCCACCGAGGCCATCGATCGGCTGCACAGCACCGCCCACAGCCACCATCGCATCATCATCGTCGAGATCATGGGACATCGGGTCGGCTGGCTTGCTTTAGGGGCGGGCATCGCGGGTGGCGCCGACGTCATCTTGATTCCGGAAATCCCTTACGATATCGAAGAAGTCGCCGACGGCATTCGCCGTCGTAGCCGCAGCGGCAAGCATTTCAGCATCGTTGCGGTGGCCGAAGGCGCCATGTCCAAAGAGGATGCCCGCGAGTGGCAGGCGGCACTCGCCATGAAGGAAAACGCTAAAAAGAAGACCGACAAAAAGAAGGTGAAGGCTCAGTTAGCGGCGCTTGAGGCGCAGCATGCCGGCAATACTTGGCGACTTGCCCAGCAGCTCGAACAGCTGACGCGGCTGGAAGCGAGGGTCACGATCCTGGGCCATTTGCAGCGCGGCGGCACACCGTCGGCGGCTGATCGATTACTGGCCACCCGGCTGGGTACGGCCGCCACGGACTGCATCCACGAAGGCGTTTATGGTGTAATGATTGCCGCCCGGGGAGAAGGCAGCGAGGCGGTGCCACTGGAAGAAGTGGCGGGAAAATTGAAGACCGTGCCCCTCGATCACCCCTGGCTGGAGAGCATGCGGCGGGTAACTCCGGCCTAGAAAACCGTTGTCGAAACGAGTGCGCTTGCCAGCGCGGCATTGCAGCCAGCGCGCGGCTACGGCAACGTCCGAATATCCACGAAATGCCCAGCGATAGCCGCGGCCGCCGCCATCGCCGGACTCACCAGGTGAGTCCGCCCCCCTTGGCCTTGGCGTCCCTCAAAATTTCGGTTGGAGGTCGAGGCACAACGCTCACCGGGCATCAGCCGATCGGCATTCATGGCAAGACACATGGAACAGCCCGCATCGCGCCATTCGAATCCCGCGCTCATGAAGATCTGGTGAAGTCCCTCACCCTCAGCCTGCGCTTTGACCAGGCCGGAACCGGGCACGACCATAGCGAGCTTAATGCTGGGGGCGATCTTCCGTCCCTGAACCATGCGGGCGGCGGCGCGGAGATCTTCGATACGGGAATTCGTGCATGAGCCAATGAATATTTTGTCGAGGTGGATATCGCAGATCGGCGTGCCCGGTATCAGGCCCATGTAGTCAAGCGCACGCTCTAGGCCTTTGCGCCGTGTCGAATCCGGCTCTTGAACCGGATCAGGAATCCGTCCCGTCACTGGTACCACCATTTCCGGGGATGTTCCCCAAGTGACTTGAGGCAGAATGGTTGACGCCTCTAACACCACCTTTCGGTCAAAAACGGCATGCTCATCGCTGACTAAGCCAACCCAGGATTCAACCGCCTTATCCCAAAGCTCGCCGACCGGCGCATACGGCCGACCCCGCAGATACTCGATGGTCTTTTCGTCGACCGCAATGAGCCCTGCACGAGCGCCGGCCTCAATAGCCATATTGCAAACAGTCATCCTGCCCTCCATCGAGAGCGCAGCGATCCCCTCGCCGGCAAACTCAATGGTATAGCCGGCACCACCCGCTGTGCCGATCTTTCCGATGATGGCCAGTATGATGTCTTTTGCGGTGATACCGGGGTTCACATGCCCCGCGACAGTCACCAATAGGTTGCGGGATTTTTTCTGCCGCAAGCACTGGCTCGCGAGCACATGCTCCACCTCCGAGGTACCGATGCCAAAAGCAAGCGCGCCGAGCGCTCCATGGGTGGAGGTGTGTGAATCGCCGCAGACCACCGTCATCCCAGGCAGGGTCGCTCCTTGTTCAGGGCCGATCACGTGCACAATGCCCTGGCGGGGATCGGCCATGGGATATTCGGTGATGCCCCATTCCTGACAATTGCGCCCCAGCGTCTCGACCTGCAACCGTGACAGCGGATCGCGAATACCTTCGCTGCGATCGATCGTCGGCACGTTATGGTCGGCAACGGCAAGATTTGCTGCGACACGCCAGGGTCGGCGACCGGCAAGCCTGAGTCCCTCGAAGGCTTGGGGCGAGGTCACTTCATGGAGCAGGTGCCGATCAATGTACAGCAGCGTGGTGCCGTCCTCGTTGGTGCGCACGACGTGCGCGTCCCAGAGCTTGTCGTAAAGGGTTTTACCACCCACAGTTCGCTTCCTCTCTCTGAAAACAGCTTCTTGGAGCACTAGCCGAGCTTAGACGCCCTTCACTTCGCGCCTAGCTGCGCCAATTTCGCACCGGGCCTACATCCAGGTGCACAAACCCTCTCGCGGGGTAGTATCCAACGCCCCCTGACTGGAGCTTCAGCGCCGTTTGGCGCAGCTCCCGCAGACTGCGCGCAGCAAGCCGCAGGTCCACCGCCTTGCCAAACATGTGAAAACTGTGGCTCGCGACCCCGCTGCGCCGCTGGCGCAGCCACGCATTGGTAGCGGGCGTCCGATAGGCGGAGATGATCTGGAAAGGCTCGTCGACTCGCAGCTCGTGCTTAATCTGGTACAACAGATCGAGCAGGTCAAGATCGATGGGGCGCGCCGCATCGGCACGATGATCGCGCAAGATGTGATTTATCGCGTGCAGTGACTCGGAGCGGTATTTACCTTTAAGCCAATAGACGGTCTCCAACCTTTCTCCCGTGCGCAGATGAACAAACGCGAGCGACCGCTGCTGCGTGCCGAGCGCTGCCAGAGCCGGTGTTGAGCACGAGGCTGCAGCAAGTAAAGTCGCCATCTTCAACACTTGGCGGCGTCCCGCGAGCCGCGGTGAGGCATCAGTATGGCCACACTTCATCGCTCCCTCCCATTGGCGTCGGTTCGGTGTTTTCTGTCCCCTGGAAATAGCTTCAATCCGCAGTGGCTCGCAGCTTCCTGGCGCCCCTCCCTCAGGGGCGCCGCCGTCGCTCAATTAGTCGTCCCGCACGACTCCCTTGGCGGACCTCTCCAGGTGACGCACCGCTCGAGCTGGCTCGCTGTCGCGAATCCATCTCCAGGCGACAATGAATCCAATCGTGCTCACCCCAGCCGCAATTAAATAGGTATTTGCTGGTCCCGCCCAGTCCCACAGCATGCCGCTCATTATGCTCCCGAGCGCACCCCCGGCGCCAAAGCTCAAGCTGCTGTAGAGCGCCTGCCCCCGCCCCTGTAACTTACCCACAAAAAAAGCATGAAAGAGCTGGATAGCCACCGCATGATAAACCCCAAAGCTCGCGGCATGTAATGACTGGGCCATCAGCTGCAGCAGCAGCGATTCCGGAAAAAAAGCCACCATAAGCCAACGCAGCGTAGTCAAAACAAAGCAATAAGAAAACAACCGATAGGCGCCAAAGGACCGGAGCAGCTGATGCATAAACAGGAAAACCACGATCTCCGCCAGGACACCGAAGCCCCAGAGACTGCCGATAGTCACGGCACTGTGGCCGTATTCTTCCAAATAAATAGAGTAAAATGTATAGAAGGGTCCGTGGCTGAGCTGCATCAGAAAGCAGGCCGCAAGCAAGGCAACCACCGCGGGTCGACGCAACACGCGGGACAAAGGCTCGGGGCTGGACGCGACCCTGGTTCTGCCATTATGTGGCACAAGATGACTGGCGCCCCAAATGCCAATCATGAGCAAAAGCACCACCAGCGGAATGACCTGCATGGAGGCATGATCCAGCGCCCATCCGAGCAGCATGGCCGTGAGGATGAAGCCAATGGACCCCCAGAGCCTGATGCGTGCGTAGCGGTCGGCATCGCGCCCGAGGTGATTCAAGGTGATCGCTTCGAACTGGGGGAGCGCCGCATTCCAGAAGAAGCTAAACAGCGCCATGCTGATCGCCAGCGCCCAGAAAGCCGTCGTCGCCCATACGCCCACAAACCCGATCGCGGCAAGCCCACTCGCCCAACGTACCGCCGCCAAGCGATGGCGCTGGCGATCAGCGATGACGCTCCAGATGTTGGGCGCTATGATCTTGGTCACCATCAGCACCGCCATCAGCGCGCCGATGGCCCCCGATCCGAAACCGAGGGATTTTAAATAAAGCCCCCAGTAAGGCAGTAACGCCCCCAGGGTCGCGAAGTAGAAGAAGTAAAAGCTCGAGAGCCGCCAGTAAGGCAACTCATGACCGGCCGCGCCCATATTAAGGATGGGCGGGAATGATGGGAACTTGGCTAACGACATCCATGTTTTGCGCACGCTGTCGCAGCATGTGATCCATCAGTACGATAGCCAGCATTGCTTCGGCAATGGGCGTCGCCCGAATGCCCACACAAGGATCGTGACGCCCATGGGTCGCCACCTCAACCGCCTCACCCGCAAGGTTTACCGTCTGTCCTGGAAGACGGATGCTAGAGGTCGGCTTCAATGCGATGGAGGCGAGAATTTCCTGTCCCGAAGAAATGCCACCGAGGATCCCACCGGAATGGTTGCTAAGAAACCCTTGCGGCGTCATCTGATCCCGATGTTCAGTGCCCTTCTGCTCCACGGCGGCGAACCCGGCACCGATCTCCACACCCTTCACGGCATTGATTCCCATGAGCGCGTGGGCGATGTCAGCATCGAGCCGATCGAACACCGGTTCACCCAGTCCTGGAGGAACGCCGCTGGCCGCTATGTTAATGCGCGCCCCGATTGAGTTGCCCTCCTTGCGCAGCCGGTCCATATAAGTTTCAAGATCAGGAACCAGGGCGGCATCGGGACAGAAGAATGGATTACGTTCCACTTCATCCCAATCAAAGCCCTTAGCCCGTAACGGTCCCAGCTGGGCCAGATAGCCGCGCACGAGAATCCCGTAGCGTTCCTTGAGATATTTCTTGGCAATAGCACCGGCGGCCACGCGAACGGCCGTCTCCCGCGCCGACGAACGCCCGCCCCCGCGATAGTCGCGGATGCCGTACTTCTGTTGATACGTGTAATCGGCATGACCAGGCCGGAAGCGATCCATGATCTTGGAGTAGTCCTTCGATCGTTGATCGACGTTCTCGATGAGCAATCCGATGGGGGTTCCGGTAGTCCTGCCTTCAAACACCCCAGAGAGCAACCGTACTTGATCGGGCTCGCGCCGCTGTGTCGTATGACGGGTCTTGCCGGGGCGGCGCCGCTCCAGATCGCGCTGCAAATCGGCTTCCGAAATCGGCAATCCTGGCGGGCAACCATCCACGATACCGCCAATAGCGGGGCCATGACTCTCCCCGTAGGTTGTGAGCGTAAAAAGCTTACCGATGGTATTTCCGGACATGGCCGCAATTGTATCGGGTTCAGGCCGCAGCGTCGCCTGCAATGCGCCCGCAATGTGAGAGAAAAAACCTTTGGTTCGCCGCGACGATCCTTGCAACTTGCGCAAGCAAACGCTCAAAAAAAGTTGTTCACGAAGGGCGATAGTGACACACTGTGCCGCGCCTTAGACTGGCTTTGCAGTCCTCAGAGGCCGCCCGCCGGCAAGCACAGCATCAGACTATCCGCCTGCAGACGAGAAAAACGCAAGCGATAA
Source organism: Gammaproteobacteria bacterium (assembly GCA_049282355.1). Lineage (GTDB taxonomy): Bacteria > Pseudomonadota > Gammaproteobacteria > HK1 > HK1 > JAGTVB01. The sequence continues at coordinate 54,405 of JBAPTW010000025.1, forward strand.
GCATAAGGAGGAGTAACATGCAACGACTCGCGCTTCGAGCCTTGCTGCCCGTGGTATTGATGACGGCCGCGCTCGCCGCCGTGGCGGGGGAATACGGCACTCCCGAAGAAGCAAAAGCGATGCTGGAAAAAGCCGTTGCCGCCTTGAAGGCGGACAAAGATCAGGCTCTGGAGATGTTCACCAAAGGGGAAGGCGGCTTCAAGCAGGGAGATCTCTATCCTTACTGCGGTGGCCCCGACGGCAATTTTACCGCCCATCCGAAACTGGTTGGGGAAAGCTTAAAAGACCTAAAAGACAAGACCGGCAACCCCTTCGGGCAGGAGATCTACGAAAAGGCACAGGAAGGTGAAGTGGCAGAAGTGCCGTACATGTGGCCCCGGCCAGGGGAAGAGGAGCCGGTCCAAAAGGTAGCCTACGTGACTAAGGTTGATGACCAAGTCTGTGCGGTCGGCTACTACAAGTAAATGACTTTCCCGGAGAGTGGATCGAGGCCGTCAAACCACCCCACCCATGGTGCACAAGTAGGCCAAGTCAACCTCAGCAGATTTAGGCTACCTTGATCGCTCGTCAGGTGTCGGTGCCGAGACCCTGACGGTGGGTGCGGTTGATGGTCTCGAGAAGCTCCTTGAAAGGCAGGAAATGGGTCGACTCGCCGGCGATGACCGGCATGAAGGACAGATCTTGATCCCCAAATTGATAGCTACCATCGGCCATGCGGTCCCGTAGCTCGCGAACTTCCGCATCGAGGTGGTCCACAAATCCAACCGCCGCCGACATCTCGTCTTCATCAAATTCGATGGCATCCTTGAGGTCTTGGATTTCCCTCCAGGGCCTCGTTCACCATCTGCTTGTACTCCTCCATCGTTCGCGCTCGCTTCATCGCCACAACTCACTTGAAATGTTGCCGAAGCGCCTTTCGCCTTCTCATTTTCCACAGGATAAAGATTCCCAAATACCCCGCCAAGCCGCCAGCCATCGACTCACCGAAGAAAATGGCGCCAATGGCGAAATAATCCCGCGGCGATTGGCTTCAGGCGCTTCTCCTCCTGGCCAGCATCTTGGCAGCTCTATCCCCTCCCTAGGATGGCAGCGGAGCCCCTGGCCCCAAGGGACGGCGTGAATACCTCCCTGTAGCCTTGAGTCCGGCATCCCTGCCGCACACACCCTTGGGTCAATGGGCTCGGCTGCCCGCCAAAGCCGTGCGATGACGCTTGCGATCTGAATAATGACTCAAGCGAAGCCATGCTTATGGCCGGCCCGCCCAAGCCGGATGAAAAGGCCGAAGCCCTGGAACCCAGAGCCAACACGCCAGCGCCGGCGCTGCAGACTATTGTCACACCTTCTTCGCCAGCTCCCTCAGAGCAGCTTTCAATAACCCCTCCCCGCGGGCGGCAGCTGTTCAGCGGTGAGCAGAAACACGTTCTCGCCACCCCGGCCAAGCTCGAGCCAAGTGAACGGCCATTCCGGGAACGCCTGCTCCAGCGCCGCACGGCTGGCACCCACCTCCACTACCAGCACACCTCGAGAAGAGAGGTAGCCACCCGCCTCATCGAGAATCCGACGCACGCATGCGAGCCCATCCTCGCCGGCGGCTAACGCCTGGCGGGGCTCATGGCGGTACTCCGGCGGAAGGTTCGCCAGCAGTGCCACATCCACGTAGGGCGGATTGCTGACAATGAGCTCATAGGATCCTTGCAGTGCTGAGAATAGATCGGAGTGGACGGCGTGGACGCGCTGTTCCAGGCCAAAGGCCTTGATATTGGTACGTGCGACCTCGAGTGCCTCCTCCGAGACATCCACGGCATCCACCTCCGCCGCGGGAAAGGCAAACGCGCAGGCGATGGCGATGGCGCCACTGCCTGTGCCCAGATCCAGCACTCGTGCAATCTGTTCCGGCTCGACCCACGGAGCAAAGCCGCGTTCGATCCATTCGGCGATAGGCGATCGCGGTATCAATACCCGCTCATCGACATTGAGCGCTAGCCCCGCGAACCACGCCCGCCCCATGAGATAGGCGGCAGGAACCCGCTCGTTGACACGGCGCGCAAAAAGCGCGAGCACTTCGCCCTGTTCTTCATTGGTAAGCCGTGCCGCAAAAAGCTCTGCGACCAACGGTGACTCGAGGTGCAGCGCATGAAGCGCCAGGGCGGTGGCTTCGTCGACAGCATTATCAAAACCATGCCCAAAACAAAGCCCCGCCGCATTAAACCGGCTTGCGCCCCAGCGAATGACATCGGCGATGGTGCGAAGCTCGCGCTCTGCGGCCTCGAGCCGCTCCCGCGAAAGCTCGCCGGGCTTCCTCACGAGGCCGAAACGCTCTCCCCACCGGTCGTGGGCTGCGATTGACCGGCAAGCGTCAGCCACAGCTCGTTTAATCGCCTGACAAAGGCGGCCGGATCGGCGGGTTGGCCGCCCTCGCTCAACAACGCCTGGTCAAACAGGATGTGGGCCCAATCAGCGAACCGGGCCTCGCCCTTCTCCGCATCCAACCGCTGCACCAGCGGGTGCTCGGGATTAAGCTCCAGAATGGGCCGCGCTCCGCCTACTTTCTGACCGATGGATTTCAAGAGGCGCTCCAGATGTGCCCCCATATCTTGCTCGTCAGCCACCAGACAGGCAGGGGAGGTTGTCAATCGATGGCTCAGCCTGACGTCCTTGACTTGATCTCCCAGGATTTCCTTCAAGCGGGTAAGAAGGGTCTTATACTCGCTGCCGGCCTTTTCGGTCTTTTCCTTGTCCTGCGTATCTTCCAGCTTCCCGAGGTTCAGCTCGCCTTTGGTCACCGATTGGAGTTGCTTGCCTTGGTACTCCGTTAGGTGCGTTACCACCCACTCGTCTATCTCGTCGGTGAGGAGCAGCACCTCGATGTTCTTCTTGTTGAACACCTCGAGGTGCGGGCTGCTGATCGCCTTGGCGTAGTTGTCTGCGGTAATGTAATAGATCGTGTCCTGGCCTTCTTGCATCCGCCCGAGATAGTCATCGAGGCTCGCGGCTTGCTCCCCGGATTCGCTGCGACTGCTCGCGAAACGCAACAATTTCGCCAGCACCTCTCGGTTCTTGGGATCCTCAATGATCCCCTCCTTCAACACCCGACCAAATTCTTTCCAAAAATTCGCATATTTTTCCGGTTCGTTTTTCGCCATTTCGTCCAGCAGCCCTAGCACCTTCTTGACGGAGCCGGCGCGCATGGAATCGATCTGCTTATTCTGCTGCAAGATCTCCCGCGAGATATTCAGTGGCAGGTCGTTGGAATCGATGACACCGCGCACGAAACGCAGATAAGCGGGCATCAGTTGCTCGGCGTCATCCATGATGAAAATGCGCCGCACATAGAGCTTGACCCCGCGGCGCGTAGTCCGATCCCACAGATCGAAGGGTGCCTTCTTGGGTATGAATAGCAGCGAGGTATACTCCAAGGTGCCCTCGACCTGACTGTGGACATGGGCCAGCGGCCCCTCGAAATCGTGGGCGATATGTTTGTAGAACTCGTCGTATTCTTCCGGCTTGATCTCGTTGCGCGCGCGCGCCCAGAGGGCTGTAGCGGTGTTGATCTGCTCTTCATCGCCACTTTTCTTGTCCTTTGTCATGAGAATCGGCCAGGCGATGTGATCCGAATACTTGTGAATGATGCCCTGCAAGCGATAGTCCTCGAGGAACTCGTCCTCTCCCTCGCGAAGGTGCAAGACGACCTCGGTGCCCCGGGACATTTTCTCCACATTAGCGATGGTGTAGTCGCCCTGGCCGTCGGACTCCCAGCGCACGCCCTCTTCTGGGCGCATGCCGGCGCGGCGCGTGGTCACAGTGACCCGATCCGCGACGATGAAGCTCGAGTAAAAACCGACTCCGAACTGGCCGATGAGCTGCGTATCCCTGGCCTGGTCACCCGTCAACGCCTTGAAAAACTCGCGAGTACCGGACTTGGCGATGGTGCCTAAGTTCGCAATGACCTCGGCGCGATCCATCCCGATACCGTTGTCGCTGACGCTGATGGTGCGCCCGTCCTTGTTGACTCGCACCCGGATCTTGAACTCACCGTCGCCTTCGTAAAGGGCGTCGTTGGAAAGTGCCTCGAAACGAAGCTTATCCGCGGCATCCGAAGCATTTGAAATCAGCTCTCGGAGAAAGATCTCCTTATTGCTATACAGAGAATGGACCATGAGATCGAGAAGCTGCTTGACTTCAGCCTCAAATCCAAGCGTCTCTTTTTGCGCATCAACAGTCATCGCTCTACCCATTACGTTCCCAATCTGAACCAAACCGTTAAAATTACCCGGGAGATATGGGGATGGCTATCTGTGTTTTCAACCGAGAACCAGCCGAGACGCTTCAACCGGCGCGCACGCCGCAGTAAACTTGCGAACGAGACTTGTGCGGTGGGTTGTGCTGACGGGCCCAGTGCGGGCTGCCCAAAGGGAGGGAAACATGAAGAGCTATCGCAAGGAGCTATGGTTTAATGTCCCTAGCCGAGTTGGATTCACCAATATTACGCCTCAGGTAGAGGAATGCCTGCGCGAGAGCGGTGTGCGCGAGGGTCTGGTGCTTGTCAACGCCATGCATATCACCGCTTCGGTGTTCATCAACGATGACGAGAGCGGGCTACATCGCGACTACACCGCCTGGCTGGAGAAGCTCGCACCCCACGAGCCCATTGACCAATACCGCCACAACGACACCGGTGAGGACAATGCCGATGCCCATATGAAACGCCAGCTCATGGGACGGGAAGTGGTCGTCGCCGTGACCGAGGGTAAACTGGATTTCGGACCGTGGGAGCAGATCTTTTACGGCGAATTCGATGGCCGGCGCCGCAAGCGCGCCCTGGTCAAGGTCATCGGAGAATAGCCAGGGGGCTGTCGCCATGTGTTTGTGATGGATGCGAACAGCACGCCCCCGGAACATACGCCGGTCATAAAGCAGTACTTGGGCATCAAGGCCGCCCATCCGGATATTCTGCTTTTCTACCGCATGGGTGATTTCTACGAGCTGTTCTTCGAAGACGCCGAGAAGGCGGCACGATTGCTCGACATCGCCCTCACCAGCCGCGGCCAATCCGCGGGCGCACCCCTGACCATGGCCGGCGTCCCCGCCCACGCGCTAGACACCTACCTCGCCAAGCTTCTGCGCCAA
>JBAPTW010000026.1:0-43548 GCA_049282355.1 Gammaproteobacteria bacterium
TGTTGTTGCAGCTGGTACGGGGAGCGGGAACGTTGGGACTTGCGGCCATGCCCGCTTGTGCACCTTTCGGTCAGGGGTGGTTAGGCAGGCCGCTGCTCGACGTGTCCCGGGCGATGCTTGAGCAGTATGGGCACGCACAGGAGCTGCGTTGGATTTCCGACAGCAGCAATGCCGATACGCGCTACGATCGAAATTTCATTCGGCACCAGGTGCTACCGGTGCTACAGGCGCGCTGGCCGTCGCTCAACCGCACCCTGTCGCGAGTGGCTGCAAATCAGCAAGACGCGGCCTGCTTGCTGGAACATCTTGCGGCGGCCGACTGTAGGGCGATCGCCGGGCCAGTACCGCGCACGCTTTCCCGCACCGCTCTTGTCGCGTTGGCACCCGGGCGGCAGCGCAACGTGCTACGGTACTGGCTTCGGTCCCTCAATCTCCCTATGGCTGGACGCGTACACATCGAGGCTATCCTTTTGGATGCCGCGCGCGGAAGCGAAAAGACGAGTCCCTGTGTTGGCTGGCCGGGGGCGGAGGTTCGACGTTACCGCGATCGGATCTACGCCATGCGTCCTCGATCCGTGGCGCCTGGGCGGCAACGGCCCATACCGTGGAACTTGAAGACCCCCCTTGAGCTCAGTCATGGGCGATTGAAGGCAACAAGGGTCCGAGGCGCGGGTCTCAGTGCATGCATAGTGGCGCGAGGATCCCTCGAGGTACGATTTCGCGGCGGCGGGGAGCGCTGTCGTCCTGCCGGGAGCCGACACACACGAATGCTCAAGAAGCTGTTTCAGCAACAGGGCGTGCCGCCGTGGGAGCGCGGCCAAGTGCCGCTGATTTATATCGATGGCGAGTTCGCCGCCGTAGCGGGTCTATGGGTATGTGAGCCCTATGCGGCGCGGGAAGGCGAGGTTGGCTGGCTGTTGTTGTGGCAATGCGCCGAGTCGCAGGAAACGCTGGACCGAAGCCCGGGTGTTACTAGCACTTTCATGAGTAAAGTCACCCTTGAGGGGAGTGGTCCCGGATAGGCTTGTCGGGACACGCCGTGAATACCTGCATCGCGACGCAATCCTGCTTCGCTTGCAGGGCCAGGGCTCGCCATCCGTGGCGAGCCCGTGCGACCAGCAGAAGTGCCAGTGGCACTTCTGCTGGACCGGTCTTACCCCTGTAAGCTCAGGTGCCGCTTGCCTTGCGGCACACGGTCCCCACAAGCCTATTCCGGGAGCTACATGATTACTACGATGTTCTTAATAAAGCTAACCAATGGGCGCTACCGGCGGAGTTAGAATGGAGACGGCCTTGAATCGCATGCCGCTACGCTATTTTCCCCTGTGGCTATCTATCGGCTGGCTGCTCATTGCGAGCGTGCTCTATGCGTCGCTTGCGCCAAGCGGCGTCCCGAGCATGGCGCCCCACAGTGACAAAGCCGGTCACTTCCTAGCGTATTTCGCTCTCGCGTTATGGTTTTCGCAACTCTATAACACACGCGTGCGCCGGTGGTGGGCGATGGCATTCATAGGTATAGGGGTGCTGCTGGAATGCCTGCAGGCGCCCATTCCTTCACGGATTTTCGACCTCGTCGACATGGTGGCAAACACGGCGGGGGTGTTGTCTGGTTGGGTGCTTGGCTCGATGGCCGGCGCCAATTTTCTCGCTCGATTTGAGCTTTGGCTCGAAAACCATCGCACTTGAGAAGAAACGAGCCGTGACTGCCACAGCGTTCTCCTACCGGGAATTAAGGTGACGGTTCTTGTTCTTGACATAGTGAGCTGCGGAATATTCGAAGTGGGCAAGCTCTTCCTCGGTTAAAGCTCGCACTTTTTTGGCGGGCTGCCCCACCCAAAGAAAGCCACCTTCTACCTCTTTGCCGGGAGTCACCAGGCTGCCTGCACCAATAAGGGTACGGGAGCGGATAATGGCGCCATCCATGATCCGCGTACCGATACCAATCAAACAGTATGATTCCACTGTGCAGCCGTGCAGTACGACGTGGTGACCGACCGTCACATCATGGGCAATTGCCAGCGGTTGTCCGCCGGGCGAATAAGGTCCATCGTGCGTTACATGCAGCACTGATCCGTCCTGAATGTTGGTGCGCTCCCCAATAACGATGGAGTTCACGTCGCCGCGTACCACGGCCATGGGCCAGATAGAAGCATCCCGGCCGATGGTCACTTGACCGATGACGAGGGCGGTCTCATCGACATAGGCCGTGGGAGCGATGTACGGATAAATACCTTCGAATGAGCGTATGGCCATAACTGCGGAACATCCTTCGAATAGCAACAAATGACATAGCCTAGCTTGAATGGTAACGCTTTCTCAACACACCCGGCGGTTAGGGCGTTCTCAGGCGATCGAGGCGTAGCCGTTCCCGGTGGTCGAACAGTCGGCGCGAGCCCATCCACACAGCTGCGGTGGTGCCAAGGATGGTTCCGCCACTGATAAGAAACAAGATGAGAATCTGATACTTGGCCGCTTGCACGGGGGATGCCCCAGCCAGAATCTGTCCGGTCATCATTCCCGGCAAGCTGACCACACCGGCAGCAGCCATGGCGTTGATGATGGGAATGAATCCGCTGCGTATGCTGTTTCGCCGGATCGAGCCAATAGCCTCATTCCAGCTATGGCCGAGCATTAAGCGGGCTTCGATAGTGTCGCGCTGTGCCCAGGCGCCCTCGGTCAGTCGATCTATCCCAAGGGCGATGCCATTCATGGTATTCCCGAGCAGCATTCCGAGCAGCGGTATGGCGTATTGCGGGTGATACCACGGTGAAGTTTGAATGATTGCGGCGAGCGCAAACAGCGTTACTGTGAACGAGGACAGAAACATCGACACCGTTCCGGTGCCATAGCCCCACCAGCCCCGGAAAGGTCGATGTTGACGAGCCATGACTTCCCATCCAGCCACAATAAGCATGATTCCTGCTAGCAGGCTTACCCAGCCGAGGTGCACATAGCCGAACAGTGCCTTGAGCACGAGGCCGATCAGCAGCAGCTGCAAGACAGAGCGTATGGCTGCTATCAAGAGTGTTCGCGCCACACCAAGGCGCAGAAAAGCGGCGACCGTTGCCCCGAGAATGACGAGCACACTCGCTAGGCCGAGGTCAAACGTTGAAAGTTCAATCATCTGAGGTCTCCAGCATTGTCGCTCAGTTGTCCCCGGTTCATGTACAAAAGCCGGTTTGCGACCCGCCGAATCTGCTGGCTGTCGTGGGTTACCCAAAGGATCGGCGTCGCATTAGTCGTACGGTATATTTGTAGTACCCTTTCGACCCGCTCGGTATTAACAGCATCAAGGTTCGCAGTCGGCTCGTCGAGCAATAGCACGCGTGGCCGGTTCAAGAGAAGCCGAAGCAGTCCGAAGCGTTGGCGCTCGCCGCTGGACAGCCGGGTTATCGGTTCCGCCAGCAGGTGTTCGTCGAGTCCAAGGGCAGCGAGCATGCTGCCATCGACGGTCCGCAGATGCTCGCCGACCCGGTCTTGCCACCAGTGAGTTTCCGGCGGCAGCAGACCGACTGCTCGGCGCCATTGCGACGCAGGGAAATTTTGCCGAGATGTGGCGTCCAGACTGACTTCGCCTTGGTGCACATCCAGGTCGGCAATGGCACGCAATAGGCGGCTTTTTCCTGACCCCGAGGGGCCAGAGAGGCAAACGCATTCTCCAGCAGCGACGGCTAGGGTGATCGGTCCAAGCGCGTTGACACGAATGTCCTTAATCTCTAATCGAGGCACGGTAGTTCCAATTGATCTGTGGTGATCGACGAGGACGAGCACCAGCACGAATAGGGCCACAACAAGTACGCAATATCGCTCACCGACGGATCAAGGAAGGCTGTGACGCACGCCGATCAGGACATGTCATTGGCAGCTCCTGGGTGCAGAAAGTAGCTCAGACCGCCGCGATGTATTATTCATCAGTGTTGTCGTTGACAGCAGTTGATAACTCCCTTATGCTGCGCTGCAACATAAGATTTTTTACCGTGAACTCGGCACGCTGCAAGCGCAGGAATGAGAGGGAAATAGCGTGGAGAAGCTCTTTGTACAGGTTTATACTCAGCTAAACGAATTAAATGAAAATGTGGTCCAGCCTGCCTATCGACTCAAAGAGATCGTTCACATGAGCGAGGGCAGATTAATTGAGCAACATCTCGACTTGGTCGAGGCTTGTCTCGAAACGGTCATTCGACAGCTCAAAGCATTGGGCGAGTCCAACGATATAAACGAGCTGGTGGATCGACAGGCGACTCTGGCAGCCAAGTGGCGGGATGAAGTGCTGGCGCTTGGTCACGCGATGCAGCAGAGTTCTAAGCAAGCTACCTATTAGAGAATTGAGGGCGCTCAACGTGCGCCGTAAAAGGACGGCCTGGGGCCGCCGCCGGTAGCCTGGAAATTCCGCCGAATATTCGCGATCTTCTTGCATCGCTCTGCTATTTCGGCCCATAGTTCAAGCCTTGACTGGCTGACGCTCCGGCGGAACGTTTTGTCTGTGATCGGCAGCCCTTAAGAATTCCCACACAGGAGGAGAGGAGACGATGAGTAACGAGCGTGAAGTAGTAGTATTGAGTGCAGTGCGGACCGCGATCGGTGGATACGGTGGATCGCTTAAGGATTTTCCCCCAGTTGACCTGGCAGCAATGTGCGTGCGGGAGGTGGTAAAGCGGGGAAATGTTGAGCCGCAGGAAGTGGGTCATTGTGTTTTCGGCAACGTGATCCATACCGAGCAGCGCGATATGTACCTTTCCAGGGTGGCGTGTGTCAACGGCGGATTACCCGTGGAGACGCCGGCTTTGACCGTGAATCGGCTCTGCGGCAGCGGATTGCAGGCGATCGTCTCTGCGTCGCAAAGCATTATTTTAGACGACGCCGACTGTGCAGTGGCCGGTGGGGCCGAAGTCATGAGCCGCGGCCAGTATTGGCTGCCAACGCTGCGGTGGGGGCAGCGCATGAATGACGGCGCCGTTGTCGATGCGATGGTGGGGGCATTGACCGATCCTTTCGATGATTGCCATATGGGGGTTACCGCCGAGAACATTGCACAGAAGTGGCAGATCTCACGAGAAGATCAGGATGCCTTCGCCGTGGAAAGTCACGAGCGGGCGGTGCATGCCACCGACAATGGGTACTTCAAGGATCAGATCCTTCCCATTGAAATCAAATCCAAGAAAGCCACCACTGTGTTTGATACCGATGAGCATTTTCGTCGGGGAAGCAGCGTGGAGCAAATGGCTAAGCTAAGGCCGGTCTTTAATAGGGACGGGACGGTCACAGCAGGTAATGCCTCTGGGATCAACGACGCCGCCGCGGCCGTATTGCTGATGGAGCGAAAGCGTGCCGAGCAGCAGGGTCTTAAGCCACTGGCCCGTCTTGTCGGTTACGCGCATGCGGCGGTCGAACCGAAGTACATGGGTATTGGACCGGTGCCGGCGGTCAGAAAACTGCTCGATAAGACCGGCCTGGGCATAGACGATTTGGATGTCCTCGAGGTCAATGAAGCCTTTGCGGCGCAAGCCCTTGCCGTGGTGAGGGATCTTGGGCTGCCGGCCGATCGCACTAACCCGAACGGCAGTGGTATCTCGCTTGGTCATCCCATCGGCGCCACGGGTACCATCCTCACGGTCAAAGCAGTACATGAATTGCAGCGAACCGGCGGACGTTACGCATTGGTCACCATGTGTATCGGTGGCGGCCAAGGTATTGCTGCCATCTTTGAACGGTTAGACTAGGGTTTGGGATCGGGCTCGCTTGAATGTCTATGCGCCTTAGCCTGCGCCATAGCATGGGACTTTGTGTAGTGCGGCACTGGATTTTGGCATTCATGGTACCTGTATTCCGGCTTCATGGCGGGGGCAACAGATCGCGTGATGGGGTCGCGTTAGGTAGAGCCATCTCCTAGTCAGCTATCGTTAGCTCCGCTGGCTTTGTTTTGGGGTCGAAACGGGCTCAGCGGAGCAATCTTTGAATAAGAAGCCATCGTTGTGCCAGGGTAAAGGTTAATTTTTGCCGCTGCCGCTAGCAGGTTCGGATGGCAGTTTTTATCGAATCTTCGATTTCTTTCCGTGAGCGAGTACCCGTGACGCGCATTGCCTATTGCACCTTTGGCTGTCGACTTAATCAGTACGATACAGAAACTATCCGCACCCTGGTAGCGCGAGAACGTGGGTATGAGACGGTCGACCAGCGCGAGCTGGCCGACATTTATGTTGTCAACACCTGCACTGTCACGGCGCGCGCGGATGCGAACGCACGCAAGATGATACGCAGACTCCACAGCCAACACCCGCAAGCGCGGATCGTGGTGGCCGGCTGCTACGCCCAACGTGCGCCAAAAGAGCTCGCCGCCCTGCCGGGCGTCTCTTTAATTGTCGGCGCCGCTGAGCGGGCACGAATCGGCGAGGAATTGCAGGGGCTCATTTCCGGCGGGCAGCGGATACGCGTGTCGCCGATTACCGAGGCGAAGTCTTTTCTCGACATACCCATCGGCGAGATGTCGGAACGCAGCCGTGCAATAGTGAAGATTCAGGAAGGGTGTAACCGTCGTTGCACTTTCTGCATCATTCCAAAGACCCGCGGGCGCTCGCGGAGCCGTCGTCCCGAGAGGGTTCTACACGAGGTGCAGGGGCTAGTGACGCAGGGCTATCGGGAAATCGTGCTCACCGGCGTGCATCTCGGTGACTACGGGCTCGATCTGGGCCATGACCGGCGGCTGCTGACGCAGCTCCTGCGAGACATTTTAGATATTCCTGGCATGTTCAGGCTTCGGCTGAGCTCCATCGAGCCGACTTCTGTCAGCGATGAGCTGATTGAGCTGCTAGCCTCGGAGAAGCGATTTGCGCGTCATTTTCATATACCCGTTCAGAGTGCGGCCAATGCGGTTCTCAAGAGAATGAAGCGCGGCTACTCGGCAGATGAGTTTGCCACTCTTATCAACCGGATCGTGCGGCAAATTCCAGACTGCGGCATCGGCACAGATGTTATTTGTGGTTTTCCAGGTGAGACCGAGGCAGATTTCCGCCAGACGTTCGAGCGGCTGAGCGCGTTGCCGATTACATACATTCATCCCTTTCCTTACTCGTTGCGGCCGGGGTCGGAGGCAGAACCTGATGGGGATGATGTAGCGCCGAGCGAGAAAAAGCGCCGAACGCATGTATTGAAGCGCCTTTCCCGTTCCAAGAATCGGATCTTCCGTGAGGCACAACTCGGGAAGGTCGTTGGGGTATTGTTCGAATTGCCCAAGGGCAAAGCTGACGGAACCCGAGCTGGTTGGACGGATAATTACCTGCGCGTGCGCTTAGATAGTGCGTCGGTGCCAGCGGGAATTGAGCAAGTGCGAATCCACGATCTCGCCGAGGATGGGCTGATCGGTGAGCCCCTGGGCGTCGCCACTCAATACGGTCGTTAGCTCGGTCGGCCGACGCTTGCCAACGGCTGCAGTGAGATTTTTGACTCGGCTTTTACACCGTAGGATCTGCTTTATCGCCTTGGCGCAGCGTAGCGAGCAGTGCGTCTCCGACGACGTCCTTTCGCCAACCCTGGAACTCCCGGGGCAACTCGTCAATCCCCTCAGTCTTCGCGCGTCGCACCAGTAATTCAATGAGTCGGCTGTGTGCCAGAACTTGAGGCGGTATGTCGAGATCAGCTGCTTTTTTCGAGACAATGCTCTTGAGTTTGCTCATGAGCACTACGTGCGCACGAGCTGCGCTAGGATCGGGCAGAGGGACGGGAAGCTCATCCTCGGATACGCCGAGGGCACCTTGAATCAAACGGATAAGGGTGTCTCCGAGGCGTGCCACCGCCCTAGCAGAAACATCTTGGATGCTCTTCAGAGCGAGCGAAGTGGTTGGGCGTTTGCGAGCAATCTCAAGGAGCACGGCATCCTGCATGATAAAGCGCCGAGGAAGGTCTCGAGTGCGGGCCTGCTCCTCTCGCCATACACAGAGCCTTCGCAGCACCTCGAGGCTGCGTAGGTCTAGCTGCCATGCTTGGGGAATGCGCCGGTAGATTGAGTGGCCGTTGCTGTGGAAACGACGGGGGTCCAGCATCTTTTCAGCCTCTTGATTTACCCAGTGCTCACGTCCATTTTCTGCCAGTCGTTGCTGCAGCATCTGGTACAGCAGCAGCAGGTAAATGACATCTTGGGCAGCATAGATCACTTGGGAGGGAGTCAGGGGCCGTTGCAACCAGTTGGAGCGCGTTTCGGCTTTGGTTAGCTTCACTGAGAGCATTCGGCTAACCAACCGCTGGTACCCGGGTGCATAGCCATAACCCGCGAACGGCGCGGCGATTTGCGTATCAAACAGCGGGCGCGGCAGGGTGCGGCCCAAGTGATAAAAGACCTCGAGATCTTCTGATGAGGCGTGCAAGATCTTGAGAACACGACGCTCGCGAAGCACCTCAAAGAAAGGATCCAAGCGGGACAGGGCCAGCGGATCAATAAGATAGACGGTGTCACCGTCGAACACTTGGATCAGTCCGACTCGAGGATAGTAAGTTCTAGTGCGCTCGAATTCGGTGTCCAGGGCGAGTGCTTCGCAGCGTCTCCACCGGGTGCAGGCTTCTGCCAGCGCTTCGTTGCGATTGATGAAGGTGGGAGATCGAAAGTGGAGCAAGTCCCCTTCGCAAGCTCTCAAGCCGGAGAACCCATTGGATGTTGGCTCTTATTTATGCCGTCAACTGTGTGCATGGCGCGACTCTCATCCGTCAGTTACTAAATAATACAAGCGATTATTGCTTGGCGAGTTTCCCGTTGGCGCTACGTACACTTAGAATCCGCACAATTTAAGCACACCATGCAGCCATCCAGCTGTACCACTGCCTGGGTATGGCATTTTAGGCAAAGGCGCGCTTCCTTCGGAAAGCTTGCCTCTGGCCCTTGCGTGTCTTTAGGTGAGCGGCCGGATCTTGCTTCGAAGGTAGCTCGCTTCTCGGCAATTAAATGGGCCTGACCCGCCTCAAGAGGGTCGTTTTTCAGCAGGCCAATCATACGCATGTGGCGTTCGATGGCATCGCCGATTTCCGCCACCAGCGAGGGCATATACTTGCCACCGGGTTTGAAGTAGCCGCCCCTTGGATCAAACACGGAATGCAGCTCCTCCACGAGAAAGGTAATATCGCCACCCTTTCGGAAAACCGCCGAGATGATACGCGTCAGCGCGACGATCCACTGGAAGTGCTCCATGTTCTTGGAGTTAATAAAGATCTCGAAGGGGCGGCGCTGCTCGTGTTCCGTGTCGGCATTGAGCACCACATCGTTGATGGTGACGTAGAGAGCATGCTCGGAGAGCGGCGTTTTAATCTTATAGGTGGAGCCGAGCAAGACCTCCGGTCGCTCGAGCCTCTCGTGCATTTGCACGACGTTTGTAGTGGGTTTTTGCTCTAAATCCTCAGGTTTCTCCGAGCCCATAGGCTTGACTCGATAACCGACGATCTTCTTGTCGATCTTGATTGCCATAATTTAGTCTCTCCTGGACTGTCCCTTAAAAGCTGTTGTAAAAACTACTGCGCTTGCCTGAGCTACGTTGCGCGGCGGCTTAAAATCCTCATGTACCCCCTTGTACACTCCGGTTCCTCGCCACCGTGCGCCTTGCTCTACCGGCGCTCGCGACTTTTTAAAACAGCTTCTTAGAAACCTATTCCTCAAAAGCGCCCGTAATAACCTTCTTTGATCGCGTCATAGAGGTTGGCGGCGGTATGTATCTCCCCATCGTAGTCGATTTCATCGTTTCCTTTCGCCTCGACAACTGTCCCGTCTTCGAGGGTAAAGTGATAGGTGGTCTTTTCCAGGTCCTTTTCCTTGACGAGAACACCTTGAAAGGACCCGGGATTAAAGCGGAAGGTCGTACATCCCTTCAGCCCTTTCTGATAGGCATAAATGTAGATGTCTTTGAAGTCTTCATAGGGAAAGTCGGTGGGGACGTTAGCTGTCTTGGAGATAGACGAATCGATCCATCGCTGAGCGGCCGCCTGAACGTCGACGTGCTCACGGGGGGTAATGTCGTCGGCGGTTACGAAACACTTTGGCAAGGTTCCCCGGCTCTCGCCATTCCCGGGCAGGGCATCGGCATCGACCAGCTCACGGAAGGCAAGCAGCTCGAAGGAGTAGACATCCATTTTTTCTTTTGTCTTGCGCCTCTCCCGGATGATGTTGCGCGAATAGTGATGCGCGAAGCTCGGCTCGATGCCATTGCTTGCATTGTTGGCAAGGGACAAGGCGATGGTACCGGTCGGTGCGATAGAGCTATGGTGGGTAAAGCGGGCGCCGACGTCGGCGAGTTGGTCGATGAGATCAGAATCAATGGCTGCAAGCCGCTGCATGTAACGGCTATAGCGGGCATGCAGGATTTTCCCGGGGACACGATCACCGACCTGAAAGCCATCTCTTGCCATCTCCGGACGACGGCAAAGCATCTCGGTACTGACCGTAAATTCCTCCTCCATGAGTGGCGCCGGCCCCTTCTCCTTGGCGAGCTCGACTGCCACCTGCCAGCCAACATAAGCTAGCTCTCGGCTTACCCGTTCAGTGAACTGCAGCGACTCCGAAGAGCCGTAGCGCATCCCCAGCATGGCTAATGTCGATCCTAGACCGAGAAACCCCATGCCGTGGCGTCGCTTACGAAAGATTTCATCGCGTTGGGATTCGAGCGGCAGTCCGTTAAGCTCAACCACGTTATCCAGCATTCGAGTGAAGATGGCGACGGTAGCGCGGTAGGCTTCCCAATCGAAGCGAACTTGTTCGGTAAATGGATCCAGCACAAACTTAGTGAGGTTTACCGAGCCGAGTAAACAGGAACCGTAGGGCGGTAGTGGTTGTTCGCCGCAAGGATTGGTGGCCCGTACGTTCTCGCAGAACCAATTATTGTTCATCTCATTGATCTCATCGATGAGGATGAATCCGGGCTCAGCAAAATCATACGTGGAGGACATGATGAGGTCCCAGATGCGCCGCGCGCGCACGGTCTTATAGACTGCACAGGCGACCTCGCCGGCCTCATTGACAACATAACCGTCCTTGATGGGCCACTCCCGCCATACAATCGAGTCCGTATCGTGGAGGTCAATGGCATCGTCTTCCACCTCCTTAGCCGTCAGCGGGAAGGCGAGCGGCCACTGATCGTCGTTGCTCACGGCCTGCATAAACGCCCGGCTCACTAACAAAGAAAGGTTGAACTGTCTTAAGCGGCCGTTTTCGCGCTTAGCGCGAATGAAATCCAGCACGTCCGGATGACCGACATCGAACGTTGCCATCTGCGCGCCGCGCCGCCCTCCGGCAGAGGAAACGGTAAAACACATTTTGTCGTAGATATCCATAAACGAGAGCGGCCCTGAAGTGTAGGCTCCGGCTCCAGACACATAAGCGCCTTTTGGGCGCAAGGTGGAAAATTCATAACCTATGCCACACCCCGCCTTAAGGGTTAACCCCGCCTCATGGACCTTGGCCAGGATGGCGTCCATTGAGTCCTGAACCGTTCCCGAGACGGTACAATTGATAGTCGAAGTGGCAGGCTTATGTTCCAAAGCCCCTGCATTAGAGATGATGCGCCCACCTGGGATAGCACCGGCACGCAGTGCCCAGAGGAATTTTTCGTACCACTCATCTCGCTTCGCCGGGGTGGTTTCGACCTCCGCAAGCGCCCGCGCAACACGCTGATAGGTATCATCGATAGTTTGGTCAAGGACGGTACCGTCCTTCTTTTTCAGCCGATACTTTCGATCCCAAATATCCATCGATGCCGCTTGCAGCGGGATCTCGGCAGGGCTGACGGTGTTGCTCAAAAGTGAGTGTTGGTGTGCGAATGTCATGTGTTTCCCCTGAGAGCGGCAATAGATTTTACCGCACGTTTCCGTTCGTGCTTTACCCTCTAACCAAAGATAGGTACTGGAGCAGTTCCAGACGACAGCATTCAAAGCGCCTCTGCATAGTTTAGAACACTATAGGTTGTAGTCAAGCTTATAAAAAACACCATATATTGTGTTTTTCAGATCGGAGGCCGGGGACGCCTCTCGTCACCTTCGGTATCCTTGCAGGATTCCTGATTGAGCGTTGAACTAGTATAAGATCGCCGTTACTTCATATTGTGTCACCCGCCGCCGGGACGATGACAGAGCAAACAACGATCGAGGATGAGAGGAGGGCCTTGAGGGACTATGCTGACCACCAAAAGGTATGAGTACTTACGTTTTGACAACATTCAGATACATCCTGACGTATCCAACCACCGCCCGTTGGATGTTCGAAAGGTGGCCCACTACGAGGAGGACATTTACCGTAACGGCTTGCTTGAGCCATTAGTGGTTTGGGAGAAGGGAAACCGCGATTACTTCTTGGTGGGTGGTTTTCACCGCCTGGCCGCCATCAATGCCATCCGGGCAAAACATCCTGGCTATTTTGATTCTGTCGATACCCGCGTGGTAGCGGGCAGCCTGGACGAGATCCGCGCGTTAAACCTCAAGCTTAACGCCGATCGCCTCGACACCAAGATCACCGACTACTTTGATACCGTTATCTATCTTAACAATGCGAATTGGCCAAAGGGGCGAATCGCGGAATTTCTGGACAAGAGCGTGCCCTGGATCGAGGAGATTCTTCGCTACGCGCCTACTATGGATCAACGACTTCGGGTTCTTCTGGAGGATGGCCGGGTGTCCTGGAATCGAGCCAAACAAATCTGCCGTCTGATTCAGGAGGCGCCCGCTGGTCGAGAACAAGAAGTGCTTGACAGAGAGATCAAGGCGTTGAGCCGGGACAATGCGGCCTCAAAGCCGCACAAAAAACCATTGACTTTTCGGATTGCAGAAAAGCGTCTACGTATCCGCTCGCAGAATCAGCCCAAAAGCACATTCACTGTCGGAGCAGAAGATCTCCTCTGTTTGCTGCTGGTGCTGCAGGGAAAGCGCTATAACGATGAGCATCTCCAACGGGTGCACCGCACCTTTCCCGGGCTATTGGAAGAGCAAGCGCCCGACGATAAGGACTGAGAAGCTGTTTTAAAAATGTCGCGAGCGCCGGGAGAAGCAGGCGCACGGAGGCGAGCCACCGGAGCGTACAAGGGAGTACATGAGGATTTTGAGCCACCGCGCAACGTAGCTTAGACAAGCGCAGTAGTTTTTAAAACAACTTCTGAGAGGGTTGGCCGCCAGGGCAGGAGAGCGACCCCTGCCCACCATTCAAGTCAAAAATCTCATTGTATCGGTACGAATAGGTCAACGCCCTTCTTACGCAGCATAGCCAGCGCCTTTCCAGCGCCGCGGGCGACGCAGGTCAGTGGCTCCTCGGCGATGATTATTGGCATGCCGATTTCATCGGTCAGCATCCGATCGACACCTTTTAGCAGTGCGCCTCCACCGGTTAGCATGATACCGCGCTTGCGTACATCGATGCCAAGCTCCGGAGGTGTCTGGTCGAGCACTCGCCGCAGCGGATCAGCAAGCTTGCGCAGGGGCTGGCGCAACACTTCGTAGATTTCGTCACTGTTGAGCACCAGAGTGCATGGAACGCCCCCGGTCAGATGATGCCCGCCGACCTCAAGCTCAGAGATCTCTTCTTGCGGGTAGGCTGAGCCGAGTTGCTGCTTGATATGCTCTGCCGTTGTCTCGCTAATAACGATGAGATATTTTCGCCGAACATAGTTAATGAGGCTCTTGTTTAGGTGATCTCCTCCCATGCGCAGCGACTCGGCATGGACAACTCCATTCATCGAAATCAATGCCGCTTGCGTGGTGCCTCCTCCCAAGTCGACAATCATAGAACCGTGAGCATCGCTTACCGGTACGTCGGCGCCAAGAGCGGCTGCCATGGGTTCTTCGATCAACAGTACATCCCGAGCGCCGGCCGACAGCGCCACCTCCCGAATCACCCGCCGCTCAACTTCCGTTGAGCCACATCGCACACAAATCAGCATGCGCGGACTCCAACGCATCAGCCGATTACGCTGAATATGGTGCATGAAGTACTGCAGCATTTTTTCGGTGAGGATAAAGTCTGCGATCATGCCATCTTGGACGGGCTTTACCGCGCTGTAGGAACCCGGCATGCGACCGAGCATGCGTTTGGCATCGTTGCCTACCGCCGCAATATCGCGGTCCCTGTGAGTCCTCGTCGTCTGATTGTGTACAGCAACCAAGGACGGTTCATTCACCACCAGGCCTTCGCCCGCTTGGTAGATCAGGGTGTTGACTGTGCCTAGCTCAATGGCTAAGTCATCACTAAACATGCGACGAAGTCGTTTCAGCATTTGGTTGCTCCGCGTCCTATCTCGCTGCCTTAAGTAGATTGGTTTAGCCAGCGTTACAATTGTTGAGGAATGGTTAAGACACACGCCCGCCCTCAACTCTCTCGCACTATCTCCTGTTTGCTGGCGCGGCGACCCTTTGCGCTGCTCTCAGCAAGCTCTAGGCCAGGGCAAAAAAACCAAACTGTATGAGAGGCTTAGCTGCAGAGATAAGTGGTATGGTAGTCGCCGCTGTATAGGGCGCCGACAGGCGAGACGAGTCGCTGTGTGAACATTCTTTGAGTGGTGTTAGGCTTAGGCAGAATTCTTCATCGAGAAACGCTGGAAAGCGCTATCATCGTGCTTTGATGACACGGCCCCTTTAAGCTCGTGCGGGGTTGCAGGGGGTGTAAGAAATTTCGACAGGTTTGCACGATGGAAAGGGAGCGATACCTAAGAGTAGCCCGGGCGTTTTCCTTTATATGATTTGACTGAACAGCTGTGTGCGTGGCTGACTACGCATCAACCGGGCGTCTAGGGCCATGCAGATATTGCGAAGAAAAGGGCGGCCTCTCTCAGTTACTATCAGGCGCTCGTTGGCTATGGTGACTAAATTGTCGGCCTCCAATTCCTTTAGCCGGTGTAGTCCCGCCTCGAGGGCCGGGTGCTGTTCGTGCTGATGTATCCAAGTCGTTTCGAACCGGCACATGAGATTAAGGATATGTTGGCGCAGAACGAGATCCTCGTCGGTTAGCAGGTGACCGCGAAAAATCGGGACAACGCCCTTTGTCGCTTGACGCACATACGCCTCAACAGCTTTCTCGTTCTGAGCAAAGGCATACCAACTATCACTTATTGAAGACACGCCAAGGCCAATAGAAAGCTTGGTGTGGACCGGCGTATAGCCCATGAAATTACGGTGCAGCGTCCCGTGCTGTGCAGCTCGATAGAGGCTATCTTCCGGCAGGGCAAAATGATCCATACCGATTTCCTGATATCCCGCTTGTTCAAGCAAGTCACGTCCGGTTTCGTAGAGTATTCTTTTTTCCCCATCGCGCGGCAGATCTTGCTCAGAAAAGCGCCGTTGGCCGAGGCCCTTGATCCAGGGCACATGGGCATAACTGTAGAAGGCGATGCGCTCAGGTCGCAAGAGGCTGACTTTGCGCACGGTATCCATCACACTCGAACGCTTTTGCAACGGTAAGCCGTACACCAGGTCATAGTTGATGGATTGGTAACCTATGGTTCTTGCGGTCTCGGTGATACTCGCGACCGTGTCGAAGGGCTGGCGACGGTTGATGATTTCCTGCACCACCGGATCGAAATCCTGGACGCCGAGGCTAAGCCGGCGAAAGCCCAGTTGATACAGCGTTTCAAGGTGCTCCGTGGTCGTGTAATTGGGGTTTGCCTCGAATCCGAACTCGGTCGGGGAGGTTAGGGCAACAGTCTCAAGTAGGGATCGGATCAACTGCTCCAGGTTTCGTGGGCTAAAGAAAGTCGGCGTTCCTCCGCCCAAGTGGATCTCCCTTATTCTAGGGGTGTCCGGCAGTGATTTGCGGTGCGTCGACCATTCCTTCAGCACCGCATCGATGTAGGGCTGCTCCACAGCATGGTTCTTGGTCACCCGTTTGTTGCACCCGCAGAAGGTGCAAAGGCTCTCACAATACGGAAGGTGGATATAGAGGCTGATACCCTCCTTGGAGTTACTTTCGCTGAACGCCCGGCGCACCGTGCGATTCCATTTCTCGACAGCAAAGGCCGTTTCGTCCCAGTAAGGAACCGTGGGATAGCTCGTATACCTTGGTCCGGGTATGTTGTATTTTGTAATGAGGCTACGATTCATCGCTGACATACCGTGCATTTCGCTCGCGCAGACATCATTCCATCTCTATTGACGGAAAAGTTATTTCAGGGCGCCCGGCCGGCTATTATGGTCAGCTTTCTAGCTTATATTTGATAGGCACTTACATTACAGTAGGGATGGCTTTCCGTCAGAGTGCGCCCGCAGCGAACAACCTTCGACTAATACGGTACGAAATTTGCTTAAAAGGCGTCGGGAGAGATATCCGTGACACGCAAAGCCATCACACTACGCCAGTAAAACAGAAAGACAATGCCAAACCACAATCGTATCTGCCATGTTACCAGATATCCATGAGCTTGCTCGCCTCGTGAAAGAGGCAGCGCGCCAGGAGCTTAGACCGCGGTTCAAGAGTGTTCGTCAGCGGATAAAGCGGGATGGAACCCTATTGACGGAAGCGGATTTGGCGATGGACAGACGCCTCAACGAAGCGCTCGCCCAACGCTGGCCAGGCATACCATTTCTAAGTGAGGAAATGAGCGCCGACGAGCAAAACGCACTTTTGCGGGACGCCCAGGGCCTTGTTTGGTGTGTAGATCCGCTCGATGGAACGAGCAATTTCGCTGCCGGGTTGCCTTTCTATGCCGTTTCTCTAGCCCTCATCGCGGATGCTGAGCCAGTTTTGGGGCTGGTTTATGATCCCGAGCGTGATGAATGTTTCTCGGCGTTGAAAAGCAAAGGCGCATGGCTCAACGGAAACCCGTTAGTGGCGAAGCGTTTCGGTCTTCCCCTCAGCCGCACTGTCGCACTGGTCGATTTCAAGCGCTTGCAGCCAAAGTTGGCCACAGTGCTCGCTTGCGACCCGCCTTATGGTTCACAGCGCAACCTGGGTGCCTGCGCCCTGGAATGGGCATGGATAGCGGCTGGCCGCGGGCACGTTTATTTGCATGGCGGCCAGAAGTTATGGGATCGGGCCGCTGGCGCATTGGTGCTCAGCGAGGCCAGCGGGTGGGCCGCTACCTTAGAGGGGATGTCATTCCTGGAGCCGACACTGCGCACGACCGCCGTGGTTGCTTCCGGCGATCCGGATCTGTTTAGTGATTGGCGCGATTGGGTGATGCAAGCATCGCGGGGACAAAACCAGAACTGAAGGGGAGCCGGTTTGGCGGCATGCCGTTACGAGACCAAGAAACTCAGGGGAACGATTTTTGATGGACGAGGGACTACTCAAGACGGTCAGTACGGTCGAGTCCGATGCGCTTCGGCAATCAAAGGGGTCGACCTTGAATCCCCATCCTCCACCATCAATGGAACCGGCACTCTACGAACAGTTGCTGAAGCGCTTGGGACGCCTGCATCTGCAACAACGTCTCGGTATTGAATTTGACAATGAGTCCCAAGTCTTTGGACAGGGCATCAAATTCTTTCACCTTGAGAATTGGTATTCGGTGCATTCGGTTATTCGAAATAGCTTACGCATGGTGGGGCTCTATGGGCGCGGCCGGCGTAACGCCGCCGATATTCGAATTCGGCGCAACGAGGTGGTGTTACCATCGTTGCCGAAGGCTTTCGACGGTTACACCATTTTGCAGATCAGTGATCCCCATGTGGATATGGATGAGCATATCACCCACGCGCTCATCGAGCGGGTACGCACGGTGAATTACGACCTCTGTGTGCTCACGGGCGACTACCGAGCTCGGACCTTCGGCCCATTCGATGCCGTGCTCGAGGAAATGGAGCGGCTTCGTCTTCATTTGAAAGGACCCATTTACGGCGTGCTGGGCAACCACGACACAGTTCATATGGTCTCCGGCTTGGAGGGTATGGGAATCCGGCTGCTGCTCAATGAGGCTGTGGCGATCGAGCGCCGTGGAAGCGCTTTTTATCTCGCAGGGATCGATGATGCCCATTATTATCAGGTGGATAATCTAGAGAAGGCGGCCAGCGGTATCCCGCCTAATGCCATTGCCTTGTTGCTCTCCCACACGCCTGAGATCTATCGTCACGCCGCGCACGCCGATTTCAGCGTGATGCTGTGCGGCCATACCCACGGAGGCCAGATCTGCCTGCCGGGTGGCTTTCCGATCACCTGGGATGCTAGCTGCCCCCGGCAGTTGGCGGCGGGTGCTTGGCGGTACCACGACATGATTGGCTACACCTCGGTGGGAGCGGGGACATCCATCGTTGACGTGCGTTTTAATTGCCCGGGAGAAATCACACTGCATTATCTGCACGCCGCCGGCAGTCAATAGGGCCGATCGCGAATGTGGAGCCGAAACAATAATGGCGATAGGATAAGATGCACGGCGACAAAGGCGCTCACCACGACCCCTATGCTCAACCATGAGAGATCCAGGGCGGGTTGCACGGCGAGCAGGGGGAGCAAAGACTCAGGGACTTGATCGAGTACGGGAGCATGCCCCTTTGGCGGCATTCGCAGGCGCCGTTTGATAAAGCTTGATATAGCATCGCCCACCATGGCGCATACGGCGATGAGCGCCCCGAGATCCCAAGGAAAACCAAGCAGAGCGGCGAGAGCGGCAGTAGCCACCACCGAGGCGGCTAGCCCGCGCAAGGTCTTGGAGGATCCGAAAAGGGGTTGTCCGTCTTTCAGACGTAGGCCACCGTCGAGCGGGAATACGAAGCGTCGCCCGAAGAAATTGCGCACGATAGCGGGGGCACCGTTTGCCACGGTGGTGAGCAGCAAGAGGTAGAGCTCGATCGGCATCAGTCGAGAGGCTTGTCGACAAAAGCGGTGCGACGAGGAGGGGACACCTTATGATCGTGACTTGCGTCCATGTCTACGTAAAGCCAGAATACGTGCAACAGTTCATTGAAGCTTCGAAGATTAACCACCAACACTCCATCATAGAGCCGACCAACCTGCGTTTCGACATTTTGCAGTCGACGGATGATCCGACTCGATTTCTCCTCTACGAAGCCTATGAATCCGAGGAGGGTGCGCAAGCGCACAAGCAGACAAGCCATTATCTCACTTGGCGCACAACAGTGGAGCCTTGGATGGCCCAGCCTCGCCAAGGGATCCCCTATCGCTTCATAGCGCCGACCAGTCGGAACGAAAGCTGATGAGGCCCTTTGATTACGCGCGCATCCCGCCGATCTATTTTGGTGCTGGCAAACTTAACCGCCTTCCGCAGCTCGTAAAGCAATTCCAGGGCCAGATTGTATTGCTGGTCACAGGAGGAACGTCGCTACAGCATTCCGGGAAACTTGCCCGGGTGAAAAATCTCTTGGAGCAATCAGGAACAACAGTTCACCATGTCGCCTGTGACGGTGAGCCAACAGTTTCGATGATCGATGGGACGGTGGCGAACCACCGGACGCTTGCTATCGATGTAGTGATTAGCATTGGCGGGGGCAGCGTGGTGGATGCCGGCAAGGCCATCTCCGCAATGCTCCCCCATGATAATTCCATTATCGATCATCTCGAGGGCGTTGGACGGGGCATTGCGCATAGCGGTGTCAAAAAGCCCTTCATTGCCGTGCCCACCACCTCGGGAACGGGAAGCGAAGTGACTAAAAATGCGGTTATCAGTGAAGTGGGCGTAGCCGGTTACAAAAAGTCGATTCGCCATGACAATTTCGTTCCCGATGGCGTTATCGTCGATGGTGAATTGCTGACTTCCTGTCCGCGAGACGTCACGGCCGCCTGCGCCTTGGATGCCTTTACCCAGCTGCTCGAGCCTTTTCTTTCGCCGAAAGTGTCGCCCCTGACGGAGGCGATTGCCTTAAGTGGGCTGGAAGCCATGCAGGACAGTCTGTTGCCGGCTTGCACCACGGCCGCCGCGGACGTAGCAGTGCGGGAACGCCTTGCCTACGCGTCGCTCCTATCAGGCATTGCACTGGCCAACGATGGACTTGGAATCGTTCATGGGCTTGCCTCGCCCATTGGCGGATTTTTCCCTATCCCGCACGGAGTCGTTTGCGCAACGCTGGTGGCATCTTCAGTGCGGGCAAACCTCAGAGCACTGCGCCAACGGGCGCCAACAAGTGCGGCGCTCAAGAAGTTGGCTCGAGTCGGGGCCTTACTGGTTGAATCGTCTGAGCGCAGCGTCGAGGATCCCTGCGATGCTCTGGTCGACGTCCTGGACGAATGGACTACCCTTTTACAGATTCCTAAACTGTCACAATACGGGATTCAAGGCAAAGATCTCGAAAAAATTCTGGATCTTGCAGAAAATCGCAACAACCCCATCGAGCTAACGCGTGCAGAGATTCGCAGCTTGCTCGAAGAGCGACTCTAGCATTGCCTTAGAACCACAGAAACGCCATCAGAATGATGGCCACCTTACCTGACTCAAAAAAGCCCTCCTTCACCTCCCAACCATCAGCCGTTTGCCTCTAACCCCTAAACACTGACCGCCGCCCGCCCTTCACGGGCTATCAGCTTGCCCTGCAGAGGGGGTATTCGGCCTCAGCGTAATGGAGCCTTGGGCTTGCTGCAGTGGCTTCATATTGCGAGTCCTGGGCACAGGGCACAGTTTAGATACCCCAGTTTAAAGCTCTAAGCTTCAGCCGTCGATGACACTTCGACTTTTACTTCAACCTCCATCCGGAAGCTAAGCCAAGCGACCATAAGGCAGTTGCGAGACCAGCGACTATGAGAGCTTTAAACGTGGTGAAAAGGTTCTTCGGGGGGCTTCTTGTCCTCGGTGTGATCCTCTCGGTACGCGGCTCGGAACCAAAAACAGCGTTGATTCCCATGCGCGACAACGGCGCTTCTGCCTTTTATGTTGAGGTTCACATTGAGGGATTCGGTAGCCGAGATTTTCTTGTGGATACCGGTGCCGGTTACATGACGATAAACGAGAACACACTCTCTGTTCTCAGAACCAAGGACCTGGCGACCTATGTGCGTGAACTAGAGGGTATTCTTGCCGATGGTACTCGCCTCAAAATGCCGGTCTATCGCCTGACAAGCATCAAAATCGGGGATGCCTGTATCATTCGCGATGTCGAGGTCGCGGTGTTTCCGGGTACCACCCGCGGTCTTCTCGGACTCAGCGCTTTGCGCAGAACCGCGCCCTTCCTGTTCTCCTTAGAGCCGCCTGTATTACAATTAAGCAACTGTTTCGCGACCTCCGCTTAGCAAGTCGCCCAAAGTTGGCGGGTAACGTCCCTCCATTTTGATTCCTGACTAACCCTCCGCCTTTTGGGCCGTGTGCTATTTCGTCCCCGCGCCAGCCGTGGGGCTATGGTTTGTTGTCATCATGCCAGGCTATACCGGTCAACGACCGCCTCCTTTTTTTAATATGGCCCGCTACTGCATTGGCCGCAGCGCCGCCGCCGTACCAGACAAAACGGCGCTTGTTGTCGTCTCAGATCCTGACAGTGTGCCGGAGCGATGGACCTATCGCGAGATCGACGGTGCCGTGAGACGCCTCGGCTCCGGCCTCAGACAGCTGCCGTTAAAACCCGGTGATCGGGTCATGATCCGAATGGAGAACACCAGCGACTATGCGCTGGTGTTCTTCGGTGCCATTGCTGCAGGGCTAGTGCCTTTACCTTCGTCGCCACAACTGAGCGCAGACGAGGCGCGGTTCCTGCTGGAGGATTCTGGTGCTGCCGCCTTGGTGGTATCCGAAGAGCTGCTGCTCGACCACCTGCCGAAGGGGATCAAGAATCTCGATTCCGAGGCGGTAACGCGCTTGAAGGAGGAGAGTAGCCCCATGGCGTATGCGGATACCCCGGCCGATGCGCCCGCCTTCCTGATTTATACTTCTGGTACGAGTGGCAATCCGAAAGGTGTGCTCCATGGGCAACGCAGCGCCTGGGGGCGACGTCCCATGTACCAGGGCTGGTACGGGATTCACTCGGATGATGTCGTGCTGCACGCCGGCGCATTCAACTGGACCTATACTCTCGGCGTTGGCTTGACGGATCCCTGGGCGAACGCAGCCACCGCCGTACTCTATAACGGGCCGCGCGACGTGGCGGTGTGGCCCACTCTCATGGAGCGTCACCGAGCGACTCTGTTTGCGACAGTGCCCAGTCTTTATCGCCAGATACTGAAATATTGCAGGCTTGAGGATTACGACCTTTCATCACTGCGTCACGGGCTTACCGCAGGTGAAGCACTGCCGCAGAGTCTCAGCAAGCGCTGGTCGGGAGTGACTGGGAAAGCGCTTTATGAGGCCCTTGGCATGAGTGAGTGTTCGACTTACATCTCCTGTTCCTCCAGCGTGCCGGTGAAGCCAGGCAGTCCCGGGCGGCCGCAGCCGGGACGCTGCGTCGCAATTTTGCCGATCGAGACCGGCGATTCCGTCATGGCCCCTAGTGAAACGGGTCTTCTTGCGGTACATCGCAGTGATCCGGGATTGATGCTCGGCTACTGGAACCGGCCGGCGGAGGAAGCGCTGGTTTATCGCAACGACTGGTTTGTCGGCGGTGACTTAGCGTCACTCGATGAAGATGGTTATGTATGGTTTCACGGTCGCAATGACGATTTGATGAATGCCTTCGGATACCGCGTCTCTCCTGAAGAAGTCGAGAAGGTACTGCTCCAGCACCCGGCGGTGGCGGAAGTGGGCGTCACCGAGCTTCCACTTCAGGAGGACATTCGAATTATCGCTGCGTTTGTGGTACCAAAGAACATGGATGAGCTGGACGCGGCGCCTATCCTGTCATTCGCCCACCGGTACCTTGCTGACTACAAGCGACCGCGAGAGCTCATATTTGTGGAGGCCCTTCCCCGTACCGCCAACGGTAAGGTCATTCGCCGCCACCTCGCGAGGCTGTGGCGCTCACAAGCCGAGGCCTAAGAGGCCTAACAACGCTCAAAGCCCCTTTCCCTGCTGTCAGCCGTCGAACTTCATATTCCGAAGGGACCACATGCCTATTGAGAATCGGATTCAAGGCGTCCTTTTGATTGTAGGTGCGGAGCTGATGTTTGCCTCCATGGATGCAGCCAGCAAAGCTGGTGGCGGCAGAGCTTCCAAATGAGGTAATTGTATTTTTCACGACCCGCGCATTCACACTCGTGACCGCCACTCAGCTCGGGCCATTTGCTTTGGAGCGGCAATTGGCACCGCACCTTGCACTTTTGGTGAGGCTCTGGTTCGATATTAGTGACAATATTCTCCAGGTATCGAACAGAAAATGATCGCGCTCTCCGTAAACGGCCATTCGCAATGCGTCAATCCGCCCCCAGATAAACCACTTCTTTGGGTGCTCAGAGATGAGCTTCGCCTCAAAGGTACCAAGTATGGTTGCGGCGTGGGTATCTGCGGTATCTGCACGGTGCTTATCGACACCGAGCCACAACACGCCTGTATGGTGCCGATTGGCAAGCTCGAGGGTCGGAAAGTAACCACTATCGAAGGTTTGATTGAGGCTAATCACCCCTTAATACAGGCGTGGATCGAGGCACAGGTTCCTCAATGTGGCTACTGTCAACCGGGCCAGATCATGGCGGCGCTTGCCCTGCTGGAGCGCAGCCCGCCGCCTAGTGTGGGTGAGATCGAAGACGCTCTCTCTGGAGTGCTGTGTCGCTGCGGGACATATCAGCGCATTCGCCAAGCCCTTCACCTGGCAATCGACATCCAGAAAGACCGCTCTCGTCATCTCAATTCAGAAACTCATCCGTTACCCCAACTAGGCCAAACGGTATCGGTATCTCTGGAAGAAGGAGAGGACGATAAGCGCGCTGACACATTTGTCTTCAATCCCTGGGTGCGCCTTGCCACAGACGGTACGGTAACGGTGGTGATTGACCGTTCCGAGATGGGGCAGGGTGTGGCAACAGCCTTTGCCATGTTGGTGGCCGAGGAGTTGGAGGTGGAGTTAAGGCAGGTGCGTGTTACCTTCGCGCCGGCTGATCCTATTTACAATAATCCTATATTTGATGAGCAGTTGACCGGAGGCAGTACCAGTGTGCGGGGAGAATGGGAGCGCATGCGCCGAGCCGGCGCGAGTGCTCGGTCCCTGCTGATTGCAGCGGCCGCCGCGCGCTGGGGCGTGAGAGAAAGCGAATGTCATGCGCAGACCGGTGCTGTCTACCATAAACGAAGCGGACAACGGCTCGATTACACGGTGCTGCTCGCGGAGGCTGTAGGCAGATCGCCCCCGGAGCGTTTGCCGCTAAAACCGGCGAGCGCATGCCGGTTACTCGGCCGGCCGACGCCACGCTTGGATGTTCCAGGTATGGTGGCAGGACGCGCACTTTATAGCATCGACATCACGCGTCCTCGTCAGCTTGCTGCTACGGTGGCTCGACCTTCAGTGATCGGCGGGCGGGTGACCCGCTTCGACGCCACCCGCTCGCTGGCCATTGCCGGTGTGCGCCAAGTGTTCGCCATCGATAGCGGCATCGCGGTGGTCGCTGACGACTATTGGTCAGCGCTGCGAGGACGCGAGGTGCTGGACATCACGTTTGACTCGGGTGTTCATGCCGAGCTGTCAAGCGCGATGATAGATGATCAGTTGCGGCAGGCCACTTCGCAAGAGGGCAAGGTGATCCACGAAGAGGGACAGCCTCAACAGGCGCTATCGCAGGCAGCGCGGATCATTGAAGCGTATTACCAAACCCCTTACCTTGCCCATGCACCCCTGGAGCCAATGAACTGCACAGCCGAGGTGACCTCCGATGGGTGTGATATATGGGTCGGGACTCAAAATCAAAGCGATGTCTGGGCCACCGTAGCTCAGCTGACCGGTTTATCTAGGGACAAGGTGCGGGTGCACACCACCTTTCTCGGCGGCGGGTTTGGACGGCGGCTAGAAACCGACTTTGTGGCCGAGGCGGTGCAGATCGCCAAAGTGATGAAGAGGCCGGTTCAATTGATTTGGACTCGGCAGGATGATCTACAGCACGATCGGTATCGGCCCGCGCATTGCACTTTGCTAAAGGCTGGCCTAGACGTCCAGGGAAAACCTGAGGTATGGTTTCTGCGTGTTGCCGGATCCGCGTTGGCACTGGATGGTATCGATGTCCCATACGACATACCGCACAGGCGCGAGGAGCACGTCAAGGTGGCATCGGTGGTTCCCACGGGGCCATGGCGCTCAGTGGGAGCGTCTCAGAACGCCTTCGTGATAGAGTGTTTCATCGATGAAATGGCGTCTGCAGCAGGCCGCGATCCGTTGACCTTCCGCCTTGATCGTCTGCGGCACTCGCCTCGCCACCAGGCGGTGCTGCAACTCGCCGCCGTGTGTGCCGGCTGGGGAAAAGCGCTGGCTGCCGGGCACCATCAAGGCCTCGCTGTTTATTACTCCTTCCACAGCTGGGTTGCTATGGTGGCAGAGGTTTCAGTATCGCCGGAGAGCCAAATCCTCGTGCACCGTATCATCGCTGCCATCGACTGCGGGACTATCGTCAATCCTGACACCGTGCGTGCCCAAGTTGAGGGGGCGGTGGCTTTTGGTCTCTCGGCAACCTTAAAGGAAGCGATCCGTATTGAACAGGGTGGCGTGCAGCAAAAAAACTTTGCCGATTATCCGATTCTGACGTTTGCAGAAATGCCGCAGGTGGAGGTGCACATCGTGCCAAGCGAGGCGCCTCCCGGGGGCGTTGGTGAACCGGGTGTACCGCCGGTCGCGCCCGCCGTTGCCAACGCGGTGTTTGCCGCCACTGGACATCGGTTGCGCTCGTTACCCCTTCGCCTCAACTGAGCTCTTGCCTGACAGTAGAGGCATGTCTTCGCGCAAGATGCTTTTGCTCTGCAAAACCATGATGTTGGCAGGGAGCACAGCGGTCTACGAAGTGCTGTGCCAGACCAAAAATCGATGAGGCTTTATTGGCGATGACCGGTATCCCGATAGACACGGAATCCGATGTGGTGCAAGAGCATTTCGCCATTGTCTGGACGAAGCAACGCCGGCGTAAGCGTTTCCCGGAAAGCTGTGTGCGTCAAATGGCATCGCGGGCCGAAGCGCTGGCTGGCGCGGATTCACGCGCAAACCAATATCCAGCTCTCGTTTACGGTCCTTCCCGGTCGTCAGAAGGTTTGCGTGTATACTATTTAGTTCACTGGCTTGAGTGAGTACCCTATCTGGTAAGGTGGATGACGCCTCGTCATCGTAGCGGATAGGCAGCCCGCTAGAGGTTGGTTTTGAGGAAAGGCGGTGTGGATTGGGAGTAATCATGGACTTCTCTGTGCAATCCGTTATGGAGCACTATGGCTATCCCGCCGTCCTGGTGGGGACCTTTTTCGAAGGCGAGATGGTTTTGGTGTTTGGGGGCATTGCGGCGAAGCTCGGCTACCTCAAGCTGCCCGGCGTCATCATCGTTGCGTTTGTGGGAACGCTGTTAGGCGATCAACTGTATTTCTACCTTGGTCGCCACTATGGTGGGCGCTGGCTGCGACGAAGTCGCCTTTGGCGCATTCGCGCACGCCGTATTGAGCGCCTGCTACGCCACCGTCAAGTGGCGCTTATGCTTGGTTACCGTTTCGTTTACGGAATACGGACCGTCACTCCATTCGTGCTCGGGATCAGTCGAGTCAGCCCCCTTCGTTTTTTGGCTTACAATTTGGTAAGCGCGTTGGTGTGGGCTTTTGCGGTCGGTGTGTGTGGTTATGCCCTTGGGCATGTCGCGGGGCAACTCTTGGAGGACGTTTATCGCTATCAACAGATAATTTTGCTGGCAGGGGTGGTTGTCAGTCTCATGCTTTGGTGGATTTACCGGGCGTATCGCATTCGGGACGCGAAGATCCCTTGAATAGGGCTAGGCGCCGATGGCGAGCTCCGCCATAGTGCCGAGCGTACCTTATCGTCCCCTTCATCGGACGCGCCCTGAGCAGGACTCTCGGCGCGCTCTGGCGCGAAAAGTAAGCATTCCTGCGTTTTCCCTTCAACACTTTTAGAGGCCCTTAATGGAAACTAAGATTGAGAACGCCGTAAGGCGCCTTGAGGAACAGCTACCGTTACTCGCGCGACAGCAACAACTCGAGTCACATCTCGTGGAAGTCCATCGGGCGATTCTAAGCTCTTTGGCGACCCGCGGCCGCTCCCTCACGGAGCCAGAGCTTGAGGAGCGACTAGGAAAAAAGGAGGCGGTCGCCCATGCCATGAGGCGTCTCGGGGAAGCGGATTTAGTCGTCTTGGACGCCGAAGCTGAGCGCGTTGTCGGTGCTTATCCGATGACCACCGAAGAAACCCCGCATCAGCTGCAGGTGAATGGACAATCGATAAATGCTATGTGTGCTCTGGATGCACTGTCCGTAGGTCCGATGTACGACGCAGACGTCATTATCGATTCGCGCTGCCATGTTACTGCTGAGCCGATACATATCCGTCAGAAGGGTAAGGTGATTGTCGTCTCCCAGCCATCACATGCCATTGTCGGCGTGCGATGGCAAAATCCTACCGGTTGCGCAGCGCACAGCATGTGCACCGAGATGGTCTTTTTCAAAGATGCGGCTACAGCCAACCGCTGGCAAGCCCTAGAGCCGCAGTCAATTAGCCTGTTTACCCTTTCCGAAGCCGTCGAATTTGGAACGGCATTCTTCGTACCTCTTTTGGGTGTGTAGTGCAAAACCGAAACCGATAGTCGTGAATCATCATAATTATTTATCCCCGTATTCATCGTGCTTGACAATCCCGGCCAGTGAACTAGGCTTGAGGTGAAAATCAGTGGGTGTCAAAAAAGCACTGGATGGAGGAACACGATGAAAAGGTCCGGAACAGAAAACAAGCTGTTATTGGCGCTGCCCAGCTTTATCTACATGCCTATTGCTTTGATGCTCGTGCTGACGCTGTTTACTGTGGTGGGAACAGCGACAGGATAAGCTGTAGATTCGCAAAGGTTCACAGGAATTACACCAAAAAGCTTATGTTCTCTGGTTAATGCTGAAAATGGGGTCTGCGTTATCGCCAACGCCGATCCCAAGTCCATTGTGGCGCGCGTTGCCCTGGCGCAACTGCAGTTCGCCGATCCTGCGGTGCAGGCATCCAGCAAGAAAGGTCGCCGATATGATGACTTAGTCATAGCTGCTTGCGTGCTCGTCGAAGATATGGAGTTCTGGACTTTTATCGGGGGTTTGCCATGGTCATGGAATCGCTTACAGTAAGGTCTTGCATGGGACCCAGACTGAAAAGCTAAGCGTAAGTATCGTGGTGAAGCAGAAGAGCAATCGGCAGCTGTCTTTGTTTCAAGGCATGGTCGAGGTGGTTGAGGAGGGCGCGCCGCCGGTCAGTGACGAGCGGCCCGAGGTTCTCGCGTCCAGGACCTATCGATTGAAGGTTCCGGTCAACGGGGAAATGCTCCATTTGTACATGACGATTTCTGATCGCGACGGAAGGCCTTTCGAATTCTTTCTGAATTGCTCCAATATGGCGCTCAGCGAATACCTCGCAGCCGTGTCGGTGCTGGCGAGCCGCATGTTGCGAAACGGTTTTTCCGCTGAGGCAGTGGCAAGCGACCTGGTCGCCATTGAGAGTCCGTTCACGGGACACATGCGCAAGGGGGTTTACTGTCCCTCGCTTTCTGCGCTCATTGCGCGCACACTGCTTGCCCACGTGAACGGCACAGAGCTTCCTTGAGAAGCTTGTATCTCTTCGATTAGTGCGACGCTCAAAGAGACGCCTGCCGGAGAACTTTTGAGCAATAGGCCTTTTACCTAGCTTTCTCCATCCTGTTTCGCTGCCTTGTCGAACAAGGGGGCGTTAGCGCGTGCGCGCCGCTTGGTTGTGCACACATACCCCAAAGTCATCGTAAGGCTTTCTGAGCACTGAAGAATTCGGCGCCGTATTACCGATAGTCGAGATAGGCTCAAGTTGATGTCGCCACTGCCTGTCTTAGAACCCCCGATCATGTGGCTGGTTTGCGGCGCGCGAAAGGACTCGGCAGTAGCCGGCTCGGATATCTTTTTGGAGGGTGATGAAGCTCAAACGAAAGGCGGCCGGATTAGCGCTGCTGCTCAGCACGCTGCTCGCGCTCGCTTGGCTAGGGTTCCCGCAGCTAGTAGACATTTTCCTTCGCGGTTATCTACAGTCACTCGGTCTTGGCAATGTGACGCTCCAAATCGAGTCCGTGGGCTTTGAGCGCCTACGGATTAAACGGCTTAGTTTCACACATTCTGCTGACAATCCACGGCGCGTTGACATATACGGCGCCGAGCTCTCCTTTTCGCTGGGTGAATTGTCGAGTGGCAACCTTCACAGCCTGAGGATTGCTTCGGCCATTATCGACATAGGCGCTGCCCAGGCGTCACCCGCGTCCGATATCGGACAAGTATTGATATTGTTGGCGCGGCCATGGCATCAGTATTGGCCGTTGCAGGTCTTATCGGTTCGTAGGCTGACGGTCTATGGTGCGCCCAGGGGGTTTCCTCCCGGTCTCTCTTTGAAACTGACCCGAAGTGAAACCCAGCTAACGGCACAGATCGGTCTGTGGCAAGAAACAGGAACACCGCGCCATATCGACCTAAACCTCAGTGCTCCGGGCGAGCTTCGGGTGTCGTTGCATGCCTTGCCGAAAAGCGTGACTCCCCCAATGCTCATGGATCTCAGCCTGAAAGAGAGAAGTTTGTACTGGCACCTGCTGGGCCGGATCGAGACGAATCTGGAGCTTCTTTACCAATGGCTGAAGCCGGGATTTGCGCCAGACTCGTTACCGATGCTGGTTCGCAGTGGTCGTGCCGAGATTGAATTCTCGCTGAGGCGAAAGGCCATCGCCGACTCGAGAGGAGCGCCTTGGCGAGCTGGCGTGATCAGCCGGTTCGAAGCGCTGGCCGTTGGCGCTGCCGGCAAGCATACGAGGCCGGGGCAGGGCGTTGTTTGCCTCGAGCAGACGGGAGTATCATCGACGGTAACAAAAGGCGTCGGCGGGATGGGTTTATCGGCCACGTCTGCGCCAGCAGTGCTTTGCATCGCAGAGGCCGTTCTGCGGGTTAGCGCCGATGTCGAGCAACTTCCGCAGCAAGGTGATGTGATCGTCGCCTTTCGCGGTGATGGTCAGATTCGATCGCTTCAGGCCCATCTCGTTAGCGTCGGCAAGGCGGCGGGTCATCTCACGGGCACCCTTTCGAAGCAGGGCAGCACTCTAAAGCTTGCCGTCGATCCCGAGACAACCGCTACACTGGAAGCCTTGGCCCATCCGTCTGTGCGCCTACCGCACGTGCGCATTACCGCCGCGAGGCAAGCCGCCAGTCACGGATTGACGTCGGAGAGCCTCCTGCAAGGCATTGAAATAAGCCTTCCCGCACACTGGCAGGTCACGCTGCCGCCCTTGAGCATGGAACAGTTTCAGCTTCGAAGCGACCCCGTTGAGGTCGTCTTGAGTGAACTCGCTTGGAGCGGCGTGAATCGCTTTCCCACCGTGTCGGGCGGCATAACCACCGCTAATCTGCTACTCCAGATGAGAGATCGGGTGCTGCCTTGCCAGCAGGTCCGCATGGATTTTGTCGTCGACCGAAGAGCATTGCGGGGCAAGTTCGAGCTTGGCTTAGCTGAGGGAGCAGGCCGCCTTCGCGGCGAGCTGAGGCAACCTTTTGGAGACGGTTGGGGGCGCGTTACTTTCGCGTTGGGCGAGCTTAACTTTGAGGAAGAGAAAACGTCGCTAAGCCAGCTTCTGGGAGGAGGGCCTTACGTTTTCGATCTGCTTGCCGGCAAACTAGCCGTTTCCGGGAAACTTTCGTGGCCCCAAAATGCCGCGAAGGGCGACCGTGGCATAACGACGGGTACGCTGCGGATCAGGCTTGCGGATGGCGGTGGTTTTTATCAGAAAATTTGGTTCTCCGGTTTAGAGACTGACATCATCTTTCGACTCGCGCCGAGCATACGTACGGCTCGTTCAGCGCGGGTTAAGGCCGATATCGTAGACTTTGGACTGCCGCTTAAGAATGTCGAACTGACGCTTGCTTTGCTCCAATCGACGCGCGCACCGCTACCTCGCTTGGTGATATACGATCTCAAGGCAGCGCTGCTTGACGGTGAGCTGGCGAGTAAGCGGATTGTGATCGATACGAACAATAGTGTTCATCACATTCCGCTGCAATTGAAACGGTTCGATTTGGCCGAGTTGCTTACGCTTTATCCCTTTTCAGGACTGCAGGCTAGCGGTCGTCTCAACGGCGTGCTGGATGTCATGGTGAGCCAAGCGGGAATTTCAGTGCAGAACGGCACGCTCCGCGCCGTAGCACCGGGCGGGAAAATTCGCTACCGTCCCGATGGCTCGGCGCAAAGAGTGAAAGCAACCGTGCCCGGTTCGGCCACGCTGCTCAGGGCACTAGAAGATTTCCGCTATGAAGTCCTGCGTGCTGAAGCCGATTATGCGCTAGACGGTACGCTGTTGCTCAAACTCCATCTCGAAGGCCACAGCCCTCGGCTGCAAGCAAATCGTGCCGTACACGTGAACCTTAACCTCGAGCAGAACGTGTTGTCGCTGTTGAGAAGCCTTCGGTTGGTAAACGGTCTCAACGAGCAGTTGGACAGCCGGGTGCGCACTCATTATGAGGAAAGGAAAAAGCACCTCTCGAACGGGAACAGGATGTCGCCGTAGGCCGAGGCCTGGCCGCTGGATAGGATTGTGGGATGAAAAAGGTATTCACTCTGGGATTATGGTGGTTTTTTTTCATGGAAACGAGCGGGTGCACGCCGACGGTGAAAGTTGCACCGCCCGAGGAGCCGATTACCATCAACCTTAACGTCAAAATTGAGCATGAAGTCCGGGTTAAGGTTGAGCGAGCCCTGGATGAGATCATAACGGAAGACAGCGGCTTGTTTTAGCCGATAACGGAGAGCGCTATTTATGTCTACTTGGTTTTCGCGACTCGCTTTGCTTGGCGCGCTGCTGCTGACCACACCTTTTGTTTCTGCACTGACGCTGCACGAAGCCAAGGAAGTGGGTTTGGTGGGCGAGACAGTCGAGGGTTATCTAGCCGCGGTGGGTGACCCTTCCCCCGAGGTGCGGGGGCTTATAGAGGACATCAACACCAAGCGACGTGCGCAATATCAGGCTATCTCGATACGCACCGGCGCCGATCTACAGGCGGTGGAGGCGCTTGCCGGCAAGAAAGCTATCAACAAAACCCCGCCTGGCCAGTACATACGGGTGGGTGACAAATGGCAAAGAAAGTAGAGATCATGCCAAGATCTCTGTGCCAAGACGCCTGCCAGCATGGCTGCATTTTTGGCTGTTCGCGGCCCCTCGCGTTTCGCTAACCTTGACATCCTTTCGCGCCTACGGAGCGCCTATGGCCAAGGCGGGCGCGTAGCGGGCATGATTTGGGCAAACGCCTCACGGTTACCCGTTGGTGTCAGTAAGCTGGCTTATTTCCTGCTGCCGCGCCTGTGCCCGTTCGCCGGCATGGAGCAATTCGGCAGGCGAAGAGGGCACTGAAATCCCGCCAGCGAGCTGCACCCGCGCCGCTGGCGCCTCCCCCTGCTTGTCAATGCCAAAGTAGAGGGTGCGATGAGGGAATGGGATCTCGATACCGAGCTCATCGAATCGGCGCTTGAGACGTCGATTGAATTCCCGCCCTACTGTCCACTGCTGGATAGGCAGGGTCTTGATACGCGCCTTAATGACAACGGCCGAATCGGCAAATTTATCCACGCCAAAAATTTCGAGAGGCACCAAGATGAGCGGCCCAAATTGCGCGTCTTGTTGCAGCTCGGCCCCGAGATCTTTGAGGGCTTCCATGACTCGATCCACGTCCTCTCGATAGGCGACGCCGATATCGAAGACGTAAAAGGAGAAGTCCTTGGTGAGATTGCTGATGGTGGATATGGCACTGAAAGGAATGGTGTGCACGGTGCCGGACAGATCGCGAAGCCGTATGCTGCGAATAGAAATCGCTTCAACGAGACCAGCCGTATCACCCACTTTAACCACCTCACCGACGGCGACGAGATCCTGGAACAGGATGATGGCGCCGGTAATGATGTCTTTCACCAGGGTTTGGGCGCCAAATCCAACCGCCAGCCCAACTACGCCGGCTCCAGCAAGTAGCGGCGCAATATTGACCCCGAGTTCCGACAGCACCAACAGTAAGGTGACTACGGTGATGGTTGCAAATGCGGCGTTGCGTCCCACGGCGAGCAAGGTCTTGACTCTGGCGCTAGGTGCCTGACGTCTGCTGTCAGTGTCCGTTTCACGCAGCTGTCGGTCGATCACACTGCTGGTGAGCTCCCAGAGCACGATCGCAAGGAAAAGAATCAATAGCAACCGACCGAGGGTACTGCCTAAAACTCTCGCCGGCTCGCTGATCAGCAATGATGAACCGTCCACACCCCAAGCCTCGAGTACTCCGAAGAGCACGATGGCGTAAATGATCCACCGGCCACCGGCGTGCGCTAGCGGAAAATAGCGGTTGACTCGCCCCTCGATGCCCGGGAAGCGGGCGCGCAGTTCAGTGCTCACGTGAATTCCGTGCTGATAAGCGCTCGCCAACAGTCGAAGGGCGATGCTGCCAAGCGTGATTACCAGAAGCGTCAGTACGCTTGCTTGGAGAATAAATTGAAACCCGCCGGGGATTTGCAGTAGCCATACGCCGAAGAGCAAGATGACGTAGGCGGTTGCCAAAAGGTGCCACAAACTTGCGAGCCGCTCTCGCAGCGCACAAAGTGGCGCTGCCTGCGGCTTTTGCCTACCCCGAATGAAGCTCGCGACAGTTTCCCGATTTTGCCAGACGAGAATTACTGCCAGCGAACTAATGAGAAAGCCGAGCAATGCCAGCAGTGCGTCAAAAAGATTTTGGGGTAGACCGAGCACCACCGCTGCTTCCAAGGTGACATAACCGTAAATCGAAGCAAAGCTGAACCGTCGAGCCCAGATCACAGCATAGTGGGCCGTCTCATCACTCACGGGCCACAACCGGAGTTGCGGGGTATCGGGTGCAAACAAGAAGCGGGTCGCGGCCATCAGGGTGCGTACAGCGGCTGCCGCCGCAATCCAGGCCAATGCCACGACCCGGGCCGCCGCTGTAGGCTCAATCAGGGTGAGCGCCAGATAGGCAGCAAGAGCAAACAGGGAAATGGCAATCAACTCGAGCACCAAAATGAAGAAAAGTGATGGCAGGCGCCCTAGACGACTGAGTGGCGGGCGGTGGGAGACGAACTTTCGTTTGAAATAAATCAACAGCAATTGGGTGACGACGAACACGACGTATCCAATCGCCATGATCGTCGCTAGACTGATCAAGACTTGCGTCCATCGCGAGCGCGCCTTGGGATCGTTGATTTGCTGGCGCATCCAATGAAAAGCTTGCGGCAGTTGGTTCGCAACTCGGGCGAGTGGTAAGAGCGTGTGTTCGCTCACGGAAATCATGTGCGCAGAGAGGCTTTGCAAAATCTCGGCAGTGGCGGTGCGCACCGGTGGCTGTTCGTTCGGTTTCGATTGCTCCGCGCCGGGCGAATGCGCTTCGCTCAGCGTCTTGAGCTGGCCAATTAAGCGTTCTCGAGCACTGGGATCTTCGAGCACCTTGATGAGAGCATCGACATCGGCGGTGTCCGGTGTTTCCGTCAGGGGGTTCGCAATTTCCTCTGACTGACTAAATCCTCGTGGTGGGAGAGCAATCAGACAGAGAAAGAATCCGGCCAGAAGAAGCCATCCGCTAGCGGCTGAACGGTTGCGTCGGTGCTCGAGTGCTGGAATCATGTGCTTATGGCAAATCCTATGCAGCGATACTCTTCGCTTAAATGTTAGGGTGTTGTTGCATAAAAACGGAAATTTGGATGCGCATACCTGTGTGTTAGAGGAGGCAAATGCCCCATTCTGGTAAGCATTTCGCTAGGTGGTTCTAGCGCTTACCGTCGGACGGTCTAGTTAAGTGCCCGCTTTCTCAACGCTGGGCAAAGCTGCTTTGCGGTTCAGTGTTTCGTTGCCGAAGAAAATTTATTCCTGGAACCTTCTGTGGCAGGCATGACATCATTGGAACTCGGCGATCCTTTGGAAGCGGGAACTATCTTCCCACCCACAGTGCGAGAGGATCTGCGTCAAAAGTTGCACGCCCAGGTGGAAAAAGGGTGGTAAAGAGTAATTTGCGGCTACCCTACTGAGGAGTGCCATTAAGCTCTCCAACGATGGAGGCGAGTTAGCCATGTGCAGGATTAGGGAATTAATGAATGCCAAGCCATTATGGATGAAGCAATAAGCTTTGCCACCGTTATGCCTGCCCGTTGAGCGTTTTGGTCGTTTCCTCGATAAATTTTGTTGAGAGAATTTCGCCTTGCGAAGGCGGAGCTGAAGAAGCGACGCCCTGATAATCCCCCTTCGGTGAGTTTATGCAAGGCGTCGCATAACAAACAGGACCTAGTGCCTGGTTACGGTAAGGTACTTGTCTGTTCGTAAAAGAAAACCAAAATCTGTTTACCTAAGATAAGAAAGGACTATTAATGACTGATGTACCATTTGATGTGAAAGACCCTTCGCTTGCCGATGCAGGATTAAAACGGATTGACTGGGCACTTACGGAGATGCCCGTCATGAAGTCCCTTATTGACAGTTTGTCTAAGGAGCGGCCCCTCGCTGGTATTCGCATTAGCGGCTGTCTTCACATTACATCCGAAACGGCTAACTTGGGTAGAGCGCTCAAAGCGGCAGGGGCGCATGTCGTGCTGTGCGCGAGCAACCCTCTGAGCACGCAGGACGATGTGGCGGCGGCACTGGCTGTTCACCTTGGTATATCGGTATTTGCTCATCGGGGCGATAACCATGATAGGTATTATCAACGTATTGCCGCGGCGCTGGCGCATCGGCCACACATCACCATCGATGATGGCGCCGACTTGGTAAGCGAAATTCATAAGAACCGCACAGATCTGCTGGCAGAACTCCTAGGCGGCACGGAAGAAACGACAACTGGCGTTATTCGGCTTCGCGCCATGGCCGCTGAGGGCGCGCTGCGTTACCCGATTATTGCCGTCAATGACGCTGACACAAAGCATTTGTTTGATAACCGCTACGGTACCGGGCAAAGCACTATCGATGGTTTTATTCGCGCCACGAACATTCTTCTCGCTGGCAAAGTCTTTACCGTTTGTGGATATGGTTGGTGCGGACGAGGCGTGGCCATGCGTGCCCGAGGTCTCGGGGCAAAAGTTGTCGTCACCGAAGTGGAGCCACTGCGGGCACTGGAGGCGACAATGGATGGTTTTCAGGTCATGCCGCTGTCGGAAGCTGCCCAGGAATCGGACTTCATTGTCACCGCGACGGGCGACAAGCATGTCATCGACAGGGCGCACTTGGAGGTGATGAAGGATGGATGCGTTATTGCCAACACCGGCCACTTTGATGTTGAGATTAATATTCCGGCGCTTGAGGCCATGGCCGATCGCAAACAGCAGCCCAGGAATTCCGTAGAGGAGTTCTATTTAAGAGACGGTCGCAGGATCAGGTTGTTGGCGGCGGGGCGCTTGGTAAATCTCGCCGCCGCAGAAGGCCATCCCGCGGCGGTAATGGACATGAGCTTTGCTAATCAAACACTGGCAGCTGTCTATATCCGCGACAACCACAATCAATTGGAGCCCGCCGTGCACGCAGTTCCGAAAGATATTGACCAGGAAATTGCTCGCATGAAGCTGGGCTCTTTGGGCGTACATATCGATCAGCTCACTGCCGAGCAGCAAAACTACCTTTCGTCCTGGAGGGAGGGTACTTAGGGATTCTTGGATGAAACACGCCATAGGCCGCTATTTCTGAACAGAATCCGCGAGAGGGCTGCGCAAAATCGCACATCATGAGTGAGCGTTTCCGAACAGCCTCAGATTTTTTGGGTACTAGCCGATAGACGCCGGTTCTAGTGTGGAAAGGGAACAGACGTTCCGCACAGGCGTCACTTACGTCGATCTTTGCAAAGGGAATAGGACATGAACCAATCGGAGCTTATCGAGCAGCTCATTGCAAAGCACCGCGGGCTCAACCCT
Organism: Gammaproteobacteria bacterium; assembly: GCA_049282355.1. Taxonomy (GTDB): domain Bacteria; phylum Pseudomonadota; class Gammaproteobacteria; order HK1; family HK1; genus JAGTVB01. Next base: position 36,832 of record JBAPTW010000026.1, read on the forward strand.
GCGGATGTAGGTCTTGCCGTAAAAACTCTCGTGGAGATCCTGGCTCAAGCACTGAGCACGGGACAGCGCATCGAGATCCGTGGCTTTGGCAGCTTCAATCTTCGCTACCGGCCATCCCGTACGGGGCGTAATCCCAGAACAGGCACACTGGTGAGTATCTCGGCCCGGTACATCCCTGCATTTAGGGCGGGTAAGGAACTGCGGGAGCGGGTGAATCGGCAACTTGAGATACACTCCACGACGTCCCGCGCAAAACGCTATGCCAGCGACTAACCAGAAATCTCCAGTAGTGGCAGCCTCAAGACTCTTTGCATGTCTTCCCAAGGCTTATATGGCATAACCGTTATAGCAGTCACGTGCTCAGCAGTTTACAGGAAAGTGGCTTCCAGAATGGCTTTCCGCTGATGGCTTTGAGTGGTCGCTTAAGTGATCTTTATAGAAATAGACGCGGAGGTGCCGCTTAATCTTGGCGCGCTTTCGCTACGACAGGCCTTATGAATACGGCTGGCAAGGGCCTGGTCTCGAGACCTTATCCCTCGCGCTGATGCAAAGCGGTATACCGGTTTACGATCCCGACCGCCTCGATCAGCGCGATGCCAGACGCATCGAGTGGCTCGCCAGGGTGGTCGAGCGAGTGGTCATTCCCTACCACCGCGCAGAAGTATCCGGGCTTGAACGGATTCCCAGGGGCCCAGGGCTGTATGTCGGGAATCACAGCGGCGGTCTACTCCCCGTGGATACGTTCATTTTTGCGTCAGTCGTGTTTCGTAGCCGAGGAATTGAGGATGTTCCGTTTGGCCTCGCGCACGACTTGGCTGTGGAGCTGCCGATATTGAACCAGATATTGGTTCCTCTGGGGGCGGTGCGTGCTAGAGTGAGGCATGCTCAGAGCTTACTGGATCTCGGCCAGAAGGTTCTTGTGTATCCTGGCGGAGATATCGAGACTTTCCGACCATTTCGTGAGCGAAATCGCATTAAGTTCGGTAATCGCCGCGGCTATATTCGCCTTGCGTTACGCTCTAAGGTGCCTATCGTGCCCGTGGTAGCAACGGGCACTCATGGGACTCTATTGGTTGTTGATGATCTTCCCTGGCTGGCGAGCTTGCTCGGCACCGACAGGCGCTTGCGCATTACGCGCTGGCCGCTAACGCTGAGTATGCCTTGGGGCTTTACCTTGGGGCCACTCCCACCCCATTTTCCTCCGCCGGTCAGAATACGCATTGAGATCCTGGAGCCCGTCGTATTCTCGCCATGGGGAACCGAAGCGGCTTTGGACGAGGCTTACGTTGCTGCTTGTGGTCAGCGCATAGAGGGCATCATGCAACGAGCACTGGATCATCTCAGGGCTCGTGAATAAATTAAACCGACTGCGCGTCTTTTCACCACCCTACCTTTCATAAGACAACGATATTGAGCCAAGGCCGGAGCGCAGCACATTCCTTCTCTATTGAATACACCAAGCTATCGTGTTCTTGGTTGCAAGTCCCAATTACAGATTGTTAGGTCTTATGTCCTCTAAGAGTAGCGACCGCATAACGTCGGCCGGCTCAGCCAGATCAATGGCTGTGAGTGCGAAGATAGATTGAGTTTGATCGGTTCGCATGCGCGGTAACCGGACGATGCGCACAGACAGACCGCGCCGCTCACGCTCCAGATAACGACACAGAGCCTCACCGGCTGCCTTGGCAGCTGCATATTCAACGAAGCCTTTTTCCGGCGTATCAAGAAATATGCTTGAGGGATAAAAGATCGTCACTGGGCCAGCTACTTTGCTGATAAGGGCCGCAAGACCTTCGACGAAAAAGGTGCAGTAGGTCTTGAATAGGGCCACGTCGAAGGGCGCTCTCCTGCCCGGTACGATGCGGGGGCTAGCAAAATAGTAAATATGAGTGAAAGGCCCTTTGAGCGCGGCAGCGCTGTCAGTCAAGACATTGAACCGGGTGCTAGATGCTGTGCCACCATGTGCCTTTATCTCGGCAACAATGCTTTCGGCGTCTTTCTGACCGGTGGAATATGTTAGCGTAACATGGGCTCCTCCAGCGCTCAGCAGTTTGGCCGTGACTTCCCCAAGTCCGCGCGAGCCGCCAACCACCAGAGCCCTTTGCTCACGAAACGGACAGCCCTTAACCAGCATTGCTGCCTGCTCCATGGCAAGCTGATTGGCCGGCGAAGGCCGAACAAACGCATTCAGCTTGCCATGAAAATTCCAGCCTTCTATCTCAATGTCTATCATGTTGAAACGCCGGTCTAAGCGCGTGACGGTATATCGCAGTAAATGTTGGCAGCTGTCGGGCTCGCCAGCAGAAAAAGTAAGCTCCAAACCCGAGAACAATGAATTCAGGCCGGGGCAGATCATTCCCACGAGGCGGGTTGTAGCAAGAAGAACGGCCGCTACACCGTGATCGAAGATCTGAGCCAGGCTAGGAAACACGCTGTAGAGTAGGTCGGGCTGTATACGTAGCGGAAGGTAGCCTTCATCGTTCTCCAATGCTGCGAGATTGCGCGCTGTGGCGTGACGGACGTCAAACACCCCTAGGTCTACGGGAAGGCGGGGATGTAACTTGCCGACAGAGAAAATGATCTCGGTCAGAGTTTGATCACCGGCTATGATCTGTCCCTTGATCTCGTTGTTGTTCGACTGTTCGAGCTTTACGGTTACTTCTTGATCGAGAGCGAGAGGCCTTCTAAAGCAAGCTCTTAAATGCTCTAAGCGTGCTGCTTCAGGCCATTGCGCGATCACCTTGTCGAGGCTCCATAGAACAAGGTGCAATCCATGCACGACGAGCCCGCCGTAAAGCAGACGTCGGGCGACCTGGCAATCAACGTGGATTGGATTGTAATCGCCGCTTAACTGAGCGAATGCCAGTTGGTCCTGGAGGCAAAAGCGATGAGTGTAACAAAGCGCTAGTTTTACCATGTGGATAGCTATCTCTATTTTTAGAAAATCCTTAAAGAGCGAATGGCGTAAAGTCGAGCACGCAGCTCCTCATCGAGTGCTTTAACTCTGCTCGGGCTAACCCCGCCAACACCAACTCCAGGAGTTCTTTCATCGCGCGCCCTAACAGCAGCCAGCAATAAGTAGGGTATTGAATTCCGCTACCATCGCGTTATTATCGAACGTTGCTTATTGCTTTTGCCCTCGCTAACGGCAGCCCTGGTGGAGACGATTATCGCCCCGGCGCTAGGCTTTTTTGCTCGGATTTTCTTTTAGGGCCCTTTGTGAGAGTCTCTCGGTCAAGCGCGCGTTATCGCGGAGCAGATCATGGATTTGGAGCTCAACCCTTGCTAACTGACGTTGAGCACCCGAGAGCTGATCGCGCAGCGCCACCCCTGCTTCTTGCAGTCCCACACGCTCTCTATCCAACGCATGAGTTCGCTCTTCAAGTTGCTTATAACTCAGTTGCGCTTGTGCGAATGCCTTCTCTAGGCGCGCCGACTCTTTGAGTTCGTTTTCAAGCCGTGCCTCCATCTTTGACCTAACTTCAATCCAAGTTTTCTCTTTGTTGTGCCATGCAACCAAAGTCGCCTGGGCACGATTTTGGGTCAACTTGAGCGCTCGTTGCAATGCCTGCTCGCGTTGGCTTGCTTCACGCTTCATCGCATCAAGGGCGCTACGCGCCCGCTGCTCGATTTCGGCTTGTCGTTGCATCGTGTTGGCCAATTGATCCTGGAGTTCTGTCACTGCGACGTGCATTTGTGCATTGAGCTCTGCTTCCCGGGCGTGAGCTTTGTGTAGATCCGCTTCGAGTGCGCCAATGCGTTCTGCGGCAGCTCGGGCCTCGGCATCTGCCTTGACTTCTTGCGTCACACGCTGTTGGCGTTCGTCTGTCAACTCACGCATCGTGTCTTCGAACTTGTCGGCTAACGCCGTGACCCGGGCAACAAGCATTGCTGATTCCCGCCGCGCGGATTCTGCTTCCTCATGGGCCCTTTGAACGTCTGCTTGTGCGTTAGCAATTGCGCGATCAGCTTCATCGCGCAATTCCTGTAGTGCCTCGTGGGCGGCCTCCAACGCTGCTTGCCACAAGTCACTGAAAGTGGTTTTGAAAAAATCCTTTAATGGATCCGGAGCGGAAGGAGAAGCTACTTCCTCCTCATCGGTTGCCCGTTGCATTTCCCTGCGCCAACGCTCGCGGTGTTTATGGATGGTCGTTTTGCTACCGCGGGCGAGCAAGTCGTGGAGCGCGTCGATGGTGACATGGTGGCCTTGACGCTGGAGTGAATTGGCCGCTTCACAAACCTCGTCATAACTTAGAGGGGGGTGTCTTTCCATTTCCTAAAATCCAGTGCTTTTCTGAGCAGCACGCCCATGGTCTTTTTCGGAACGAGACGCTGCGAACGGGTCAATAAAAAATACAATTATAGTACATACTACGTTATATGTAATATGTACTATAATTTAATATCAATATTTACTTGCGATAAGTCTCATTCTCGCATTTAATAATTTAGCGGCAAGCTGTATTCCATGGCGAGGTCAAAATGGATAAATCGCTCACACCGACATTAAGCACCATCACCCTTTCGGCCTCACTCAAGCGGGAACTTGAGATGGCCGAGCGTTATTTGCGCAGTCAGCATGCCAGCTCGACTCGACGTGCCTACGCCGCCGATTGGCGAATTTTTTTGGCTTGGTGTGCAGCAAGAGGTCTTCAAGCGCTACCGGCGAGCGCCGAAACGGTGGCGCTTTTCTTGAGCGCCGAGGCTCAGGCAAACCACCGACGCCCTTCAACACTCGCCCGGCGCGCCGCCGCTATTCGACTCGCCCATCGCTCGCAGGATTGCGAATCTCCCACCAACAGCGAGCTGGTAAAGGCAACGATGCGCGGTATTCGCCGCGAGCACGGTACGGCGCCGCGGCAAAAAGCGCCGGCACTAGCGGCCCATATTCGCAGCATGGTGGTGCTCACGGATCCGGCGACATTGACCGGCTTGCGTGATCGGGCGCTGCTGCTATTGGGGTTTGCTGGCGCCTTGCGCCGTTCAGAGCTGGTAGGGCTTAGAGTCGAGGATCTAGAGGAAACGCCGCGCGGATTGCGGCTTACTATTCGCCAGTCAAAGACGGATCAGGAAGGGGTCGGGGAAAGCATAGCTGTGCTTCGGGGGAGCGAGTTTTGTCCAGTCGAGGCGGTGAAGCTTTGGCGGGAGGCAGCGGGCGTTGACGCGGGCCCACTTTTCCGGCGGGTGCGCCGGGGCGGGCGGCTCGGTGCGACGGCGCTCACCCCTTACACCATAGCTCTCATCGTCAAGAAATATGCGGCTCGCGCGGGGTTCGACCCAAACGCTTTTGCCGGTCACAGCTTGCGCTCCGGGTTTTTGACGAGTGCGGCCATGAATCGCGCCAGCCTTTTTAAGCTGCGCGAAATCTCCCGTCATAAGTCTCTGGATACGCTGCAAGGGTATGTGCGCCAAGCTGAGGCATTCGACGACCATGCCGGCGAGGGCTTGCTGTGACGGTGCGACTCGCCCCAGAGAGCGATGAAAGAATGGCCAATCCCGCTGGTAGCGTGCCTTGATTCACGATAATTCACCATTAAGGAGAGCATAAAGAGGTTGTAAGCCCAAACCGCCGAAAATTCCGTCACCCCAAATCGAGTCCCGCCACGATTGCATCCAGGTCGATGAACTGTCCGTTGCTGTGGAAGGTGTAGTGCCCGTTCAGGTGGATGTGGCGCCACGCCGCCGGCGACATTTTCTTGATCAGCGCCAGAGCCTTCGCGTTGCCACTCGCTTCGTACTTGGCGAGCAGCCGCGACAGGATGGCAGAGTTATAGAAAATGATGGCATTGGCGATCAGACGCGCGCCCTGGTTGCTGATCTCGATTTCAATATCAGTGCGTCCGGTCAACTCCTTCTTGCCGCCGACTTGGGCGATGGCCGAGCGTAGCTGATGGTAGGGTTCGATGCGGTTTTGTGAACGGTGCACATTGCGCTGCAGCTGCGGGTCGCGCAGATAGCGCAAGGTGTAGAGGCTGCGGATCAGCTTGTCGAACTCGAAGATTTCCCGCCGTGTCGGGTTCACAGGGGTGTAGGTACACAATTTTCGGATCAGTGTGCCCTGGGTCATTTCCTTGAGCCCGAGTGTCGTGACAATCTGGTCGATGTTGGCTTTTTCGTCCACAATCGCTTGCCGATCGATCTGCCCGATGGGACGAACCAGGCATTTCTCGTAGCGCACCGGATCGTCGGCGCAGTAGAGTTCCTTCAGTTGCGCCTGCAGATCGGTGAAGCGCGGCTCGAAGCGCAGCCCGAACCAGTGCAGGATGGCGAAGTTAGCCTTGTTGACGCTGTGCATATCGCCCGTGATCGCAGTCGGCACGATGTCGGAGGTGTTGCGATGCCAGACATCGAACACATGATGAGCCTCGAACTCATGCGCGCCGATTAGCCAGCCCTGGAGCGGCACATGGTTGCAGAGCAAGGTGTAGGCGACAACGCCCTTGCCGCGCCCGAAATACTTGCGCGAGTAGCGCGCCTTGATGATTGGCCGCTCCAAGCCGAACTTCTGGCCGTCGACGCTGCCGTAGAGGGCGTCGAAATCGAACGAATAGTGCGGGAAGATCGGTAATCCGGCGATGCCGTTGCTGATCCGGTCGTTGGCCGCCTGTAGGGATGCCTGGCGCAGGTACTGCTGGTAGGTCGCCTCCAGCACGTAGTAAGGAATGTCACTGGTGAGTGACATGACGAGATTGCCGTGGTTCATCGCCCAGGCGATGA
>JBAPTW010000027.1:0-3741 GCA_049282355.1 Gammaproteobacteria bacterium
TCGAGGAACTGGCGAAAACGACCGATCTTAGCGTGCGCGGTATCCATCGGAGAATCGGTGTCGAAATGGGGCGCGGTGTGGTCGGGGAAATCGTCAAGCGTATCCGCCACAGCCCGGTGCCGCGCTAGGGTGATAAAAATTTACACGTATCCCGAGCAGACCCCCAGATCAGTGGGCTGACCTCGCACAGCACGACACGGAGCTGGTACACGCTGGGCATGATCGCTTCCTGATGGCAGGGCCCTTCACCAAGCGTACGCCAATGTTGCGCCTTGGACTACCCGACCCCCCGGTTTTTAGCGCTCTCCCAGAAGAAGGGCACACACCGCCGTCCACAACAAGAGAAATGCCATACACTCGCCTTTCGCGCACAAGAGCACGCACTGAAACTCTTTCGCACAAAAGGGGAGCGGGGCACAAGGTTCCGGTCTCACGTACGGCGCCAGCGGCCACCTGGCCCGCCATCGAGTTTCCCTTCATCTCCTTTTCTCACCCCAGTGCCCCCCTTTCATCACTCCATACCATCAGTAGCGCGCCTTTCGATTTTCCTGACCTGGGTCAACCTTTCCGGCCAGATATCGCTTGCGGTCAAGCCAATACCCTTCATACTCAGCTGGAAACGAGCGTGGCGTGAAGTGAATTCCTGACAGGGTCGGGATGCCCGTATCGGCGGTAAGCCGCGGGTATCCGGAGGAGGGGACCGGATCGCCACCGGAGCAACGGATTTCCTGAGAAGGTTGGCAGGGGAGGGGGCCATGACGCCGTCACATCGCATACGCCAACACTTGTCTGTGCGGAGAGAATCTTCGCCGGGCCAACGCCCCCATTCCGATACATGCGTTTTTTTCTGCCGCTCCTCCCGGTTCCTTGCCGCTGTCGGCAAAGCCGGCCTGCTCGTTTTCCTCTCGCTCGTCGCCATCGCCCGTTTCCCGTTTCAACCGCTCCTCCCTTCGGCCTTCGCGGCGCCGACGGACTGGCGGCAAGTCAACGAGGACGGGTTCGGCCATCCGGCCACGGACAGCGGCACGGAGCTGGTGGTTTTCGGGGAAGGGCTTTATGCGCGAAACGAGGACGGCCTCTTTCGGATGGAGGACCCGGACGCAAGGCAGTGGCAAGAAGTCACCACGCCCGCGGCACCGGGAAGCTCGGCTCTCAGCGCCCTCGACGGCTTCCTCTACCTCTGGAACGACGGCAAGCTCTGGTTCGCGCGGGCGAGGGATCCCCTGACCGTACCGGGAAGCTGGCAGCCGGTCACGTCGAATGGGCTGCCAGGCGGAGACAGCCCCCTTCCCATGGCGGTGTTCCAATGCCATGTCTACGGGGTCACCGGCGGCGGCTCCGAGCCCTTCGCGATCTGGCGTTCGCCCGACCTCGGCCGCACCGCCATGCAGTGGCAGGCGGTGGTGACCAATTCCTTCGACGATCCCGGGAACAACAAAGACATCGATTTTCTCGGGATATTTAACGGCAGGCTGGTTGCCGGGACGCAAACGCTCAAAGGCGTGTTCGGCGATCCCCAGGCCTCGGCTTCCGGCGGCGTGGAGATCTGGGAGAGCGAGACCGGATCCCCCGGAAGCTGGACTCAGGTCAACGAAGACGGTTTCGGTACCGAGCTCATCCAAACCGGAACCGGCCTCAAGCTCTACACCAATCAGGTGATCGGCTCCTGGAGCGTGTACGCCGGCTATCTCTACGTTGGCACCAAGTCCCACTTCGGGGCCGAGGTCTGGCGCTATGACGGCACAGGACAGGGCGGATGGGTGAACGTGACGCCGCCCTGGGCCGGACCGGGTCCCTTCGGCGGCCCCGGCCGCAATGAATCCATGGCCGTCCTCCGGGACGACCTCTATCTGGCGGAAGGCTTTCCCACCGCCAACCTGGCGAAATATGACGGGAGGGACTGGTCGATCGAGGTCGACGGGCCGAACCCCTTTGCCCCGGAAAACGGCGGCCTCCTTTCCCTTGCCGACTTCCAGGGCAGCCTCTCTGTCTCGACCCTGCACGCACCCTATTCCGGCATCACCCGGGGCGATCAGGTCTGGGCGTACACCCCGCCCCCGAGCGGCGGCGGGACCTTCGGACTGGCCCGTCCCGATCTCGTGGTGGAGAGCCTCGAAGCGACCGGCCCGGCCGCGATAAACGCCGAAGGCAGTGTTGAGGTTCCTGCGCGCGTGGTCGTGCGCAACAGCGGCAGCGACACGGCGGATATTTTCAAGACCGGGATGGAATTTTCCGGTCCGGACGGTATCTATGCCGTGGCCTTCACCGTGCCGGGGCAGGAGAACATCTGGTACCCGTACACCAGCCAACCCCTCGCGGCGGGCGATGAAGTGACCTTTGAGGGGAAAGTGACCTTCCATCCGGAGGATCACGGGATCACCGTCGCGTTGTACGCCGTCGCCGACAGCTGCAGCGGCGATGAATTCAAACCTGCCTCTTGCCGGGTTGAGGAGCGCGACGAAACGAACAATACCTCGGTACCGATCTGTGTTGCGCTGCCCTGACGTTCTCGAAGACGGGGGAGACGCATCAGAGGGGTATCAAACCGGGCAGGAAATTCAAATTCCCATAATGGGGGTGTAAGCCGGAACCCTCGAAAATTCCGTCATCCCAGTTCCAGCCCCGCCATGATTGCATCCAGGTCGATGATCTGTCCGTTGCCACGGAAGGTGTAGCGTCCGTTCAGATGGATATGGCGCCACGCGGCTGGCGACATTTTCTTGATCAGCGCCAGCGCCTTCATGTGGCCGCTCGCCTCGTACTTGGCGAGCAGCCGCGACAGGATGGCGGAGTGGTAGTAGATGATGGCGTTGGCGATCAGCCGCGCGCACTGGTTGCTGATCTCGATTTCAATGTCAGTGCGGCCGGTCAACTCCTTCTTGCCGCCGACCTGGGCGATGGCCGAGCGCAGCTGATGGTAGGACTCGATGCGGTTCTGCGAACGGTGCACGTTGCGCTGCAACTGCGGGTTGCGCAGGTAGCGCAGCGTGTAGAGGCTGCGAACCAACTTGTCGAACTCGAAGATGGCCCGCCGTGTCGGATTCGGTGCGGTGTAGGTGCACAGCTTGCGGATCAGCGTGCCCTGGGTCATCTCCTTGAGACCCAGCGTGGCGACGATCTGGTCGAGGTTGGCTTTCTCGTCCACAATCGCTTGCCGGTCAATCTGGCCGACGGGACGAATTAGGCATTTCTCGTAGAGCGCTGGGTCATCGGCGCAATAGAGCTGCTTCAGTTGCTCGTTCAGATCGGTGAAACGCAGCTCGAAGCGCAGCCCGAACCAGTGCAGGATGGCGAAGTTGGCCTTGTTGACGCTATGCATGTCACCGGTGATCGCGGTCGGCACGATGTCCGACGTGTTGCGATACCAGACATCAAATACGTGATGAGCCTCGAACTCATGCGCGCCGAGGAGCCAGCCCTGCAGCGGCACATGGTTACACAGCAGGGTGTAGGCGACGACACCTTTGCCGCGCCCGAAGTACTTACGCGAGTGGCGCGCCTTGACGGTGGGGCGTTCCACGCCGAACTTCTGGCCGTCGACGCTGCCATAGAGCGCCTCGAGGCCGAAGGAATAGTGGGGGAAGATGGGTAATCCGGCGATGGCGTTGCTGATTCGGTCGTTGGCCGCCTGTAGGGATGCCTGGCGCAGGTACTGCTGGTAGGTCGCCTCCAGCACGTAGTAAGGAATGTCACTGGTGAGTGACATGACGAGATTGCCGTGGTTCATCGCCCAGGCGATGA
>JBAPTW010000028.1:0-13803 GCA_049282355.1 Gammaproteobacteria bacterium
TTTGGCTCCGCCATAAACAACTCCTTATCAATGTCTTACGACTTAGAAATCTACCATGAGACCTGCCGGCCGTCAGCCAGAGTTGCACCGAACTTGAGCAACGATGAACTGCCAGAAACAAAAATCGTCGCTGTCGTTCGAAACTGCGCTGCAACGCACCGAGGACCTGCAACAGGACTGTCAACTTCCTGTCTCGGTTGCCGCTAGAAACGGACACAAAAACCGCGCATCTGACGCGCGCGCCGAGGGTGAATGCGCGACCTCGGCTAGCCTTACTGGGTGCGTACCCGATACCCAAATCCGTTCTACGCTAGAAGGCATACGGCCAATGCATTCAGACTTGATGAGACCACCGATCCGCGTCGACCTGGTCGGCATTGACGCGCGCGCACGCGAACGCTTCGAGACGGTATTTCGAGATCGGGGCCAAGGCGCTTATTTGGTGGTGAATTCAACCGTCGCCGAGGTCGCCATCATCGATCTGGACAATCCCGAGGGAAACACTTTCTGGCACCGATATTGCTTTCAGTTCCCCAACCGGCCTGTTATTCTGCTCTCGAATACTAACCCGTCCCTCGATAGGGGGGAAAAATTTCTGCGCAAACCGATCCAGGTTGATGCGCTCCTTGCAGTCTTGGAGGAAATCCGCCATCGGCTTGAGATACTTGATGTCAACGTGAGCTCCAGAGTTAAACGGGAGCTCGCCGCTGACGTGGAGCCGGGTACGATCAAAATAACCGAGCGCAGCGCCTTATTTCCATCGGGATGCGCCCCTCGGCGCGGGGAATCTTGCACCGCCCTTAGTGATCCGGCCGAGGAGTCGAAGTCGAGCGATGAATCTAACACTTCATGCTTGCAAAATCTGCGTGGTGTTGGCGGTACTGGCGGTAACGACTCGGCGAAGTCGTTTAGCGTAAGTTCAGAACACCTCGCTCAGGCCACGGCGCAGCCATCGACTTTACCGCAACTTCTAGCTGAAGAATTTACCCACCCCGAGAGCAAATCGGAAAAGACCTATCGTTATCCGCAATCCCGACGCCACAGCATTCACCCCGCTGACTCAGCGTTTCAAGAGCAACCGAATGTGGCAGCAAATTGCGCGCCTACGGACAGAAATCCGGGCGAACCGCTCGATGACTTAGAGTGTTGGGAGAAAACGAGCCATTTAAGTTCCTGTCCCGCAGCACAGCCGCAAACAGGCTTTCTTGCCGTGCATGATCGGCTGTTGGGGCTATTACAGGTCGCCCTGCAAGAGTCCACTTCGAGCCAGCATGCCGTCGAGCTTACGCTGCAAAATGGGCACCTGGTGGTGCATGCTCCCCGTGGGCGCATTCATTACGCTTTCACCGACGACCAGCTGAAACAGCTGGCCACGCGCGTTTTCCTAGCGACGCAAACGCGCATCAGGCCTTGTGGAGCCGATGTATGCGACCCTTATCTCACCTCGGCAACACCGGCATCGGCTTGGGAAACAGTCGAGGCTTTCCTTTGGAAGCTAGCCTTGTGGACCTACCGCGACTGTTTGCCTTTGGGCACTCACCTGGAAAAGCGCGTGTATCTGAGGCATTGGCCTAACCTCACCCGTTTACATCCTGTGCCTGATGCCATGCGCATCGCCTCACTGTGGAACGAGCAACCGATGACGCTTGGGTACACCGCCAAAGCCCTTGGGATCCCTCAACAACACGTCTTCAATTTCTATTGCGCGAGCCATACCATTGGCTTGACTGGACAAGCGCGGCGCGAGGCTGACTATTTGTTTCAGGAAGCCGCTACCCACTCAAAAGGTAAACGCGGTTTCGTATCCGCTATGATGAAGCGGCTGCGATTCAGCGCTAACAGCTAAAACTCGAAGGCCCGGGCGTGGTTGCCACTTACCCCAATTCTCTCGCCGCCGGCTCCGTCGTCCACGAATACTGCATCGACGCTGTGCTCGGCGCCGGTTCCTTCGGTATCACTTACAAAGCAACCGACACCCATCTCGGGATGGTGGTTGCCATCAAGGAGTTTTTTCCGGAAGAGTACGCGCGGCGCGCAGCGCAAGGCGCCGTGGAGATCATGGCCAGCAAGTACGCTGACACCTACCAATGGGAGCTTGATCGCTTCATTGGCGAGGGGCAGGTGCTCGCCGCTTTTAAACATCCCAACATTGTGCGCGTATGGCGTTACTTTGCGGCCAACCGCACGGCCTATATCGTCATGGATTACGAGGAGGGGGAAAGTCTAAAAACTTATCTCAAACGATTGGGGAAACCGCTGCCGGAGACCCAGCTAAGGAGCATCTTTGACCCGGTTTTGGAAGGCTTGCAAGAAGTGCACAGCAAACGCTATTTGCATCGGGATATCAAGCCCGGAAACATCTACATTCGGGTCAACAACACGCCGCTGCTGCTCGACTTTGGTGCCGCCCGGTTGGAAATGGCAAAGACCAGCGAAGGCGGAACCAGTAAGCTGACCATAGGCTATGCGCCCATCGAGCAATACGGCGCCGATACCCCCCAGGGGCCTGCCTTAGATCTCTATGCGCTGGGGGCGACGATGTACCGCTGTATTTCCGGGCAAACGCCCGTTGAGTCCATCAAACGACGCACGGCGCGGGACAAATCAGAGGACGATCCACTCATTCTGGCGACACAGCTCGGACACGGTTGCTACAGCCACAATCTCCTTGAAGCCATCGATTGGATGATGAATCTCGAGCCGCAGAATCGCCCGCATTCAGCACGTGAAGTGTTGGACTATCTGCAAGGCGGATCCCAGGCCAAAGGCGCCCGTCGCATCCATTGGCAGCGCCCGAGTACGCGCAATTACACGGTGTTGATCGCCGGACCAAACGATCACGATACCGCCGCGGCGATTGCCAGCCTTAGCGATATCCCCACGGAGCGGCGCCGCCGTCATGGCGCGGCTCAATGGCGCAACAGTGAAGGCACGAAGCAACTGGAGTATGGCCTCATCACGCTATCGGACTCCGAAGCGGTGCACCTCTATGCATTGGCTGGCGGCAAATCCCTCGAGCTTCCCGATGAGTGGCGGCAACAGGGATTGTTAGGTGTGCTGATGCTGCTCGACGATGGCGCGCCGGATCCGCTCAAGGACCTCGATCATTTACTGCACGCACTCACGCTGTTATCACTGCCGTGCAAAGTTGCCATTGGTATCTTGAACGCCGATGGCAAAGCGCCGTCAGTAGGGGAAAAATACCATCGCCACCTGTCGACATGCCCTACGCCTTGGCGCATACATCCGCCGATTTTTCATGTGGACTCCTCGAGCAGCCGCGATATGGCCATGCTCATGCAAGCACTCCTGTGCTCGGTCGATCCTGGAGTGCAAGGGGGGACTGTCACTGCTTCAGACCCTGCGACGGTGTCTGAGACGGGGGCATTATCCTCATCCGCGACTCACCGCTCATGAGCCAAAGCACGTGCTCACAAATCGATCGCGGCTAAATTTCCGAGTGGCGGCATTGGTACTGGCTGCGGGCCGCTCACGGCGGATGGGATCGCGCAACAAGCTGCTCATTGAAATCGCCGGCCAACCGATCATTGGCCACACGGTGGATGCCGTAATTGGTTCGAAAGCGACACACACAGTGGTGGTGACGGGTTACCAACGGTCCGAGGTGGAACGTGCACTACGAGGAAAGCGAATCCGTCTCGTCCACAATACCGGCTACCGACATGGGCTGAGCAGCTCGCTGCGCTGTGGGCTCGGCGCCCTTAGCATGAACTTTAACGCGGTGTTGATCTGTCTCGGCGATATGCCTCTGGTCACCAGCGCGGATATCGATCGCCTCATTGCCGCCTTCCGGCAATTGCCGCATCCGACGGTTTGCATTTCGACCTGCGCCGGTAGGCGTGGTAATCCGGTTATCTTTCCTCGCGCACTCCTTTACGAGCTTACAGGGCTACGGGGCGATGTCGGTGCGCAGCAGTGGATTGCAAAGAATGCCCCCTGCGTTCACAGTGTGGAGATGAAAACCGACGCGGTGCTGCTTGATATCGATTCGGCGATCTCCCTGTACCGGCTTCGCTATCGGTTGTCACCCTGGCGCATGCAAAACCGCCTGGCACCATGGACCGTGCATGGCCATTGACGGGAGAGCTACCCTAGTCGCTCCCGCAGCCATTCATTGACGTCGTCCGGACCGAAACCAATCCACGGCCCCTCTTGGGTCAAAATATAAAGGCTGTCATTTCTTGTCAGGTGTGGACGCAGCTCCAACAGCAATTCTTGCGGTTGAAGATGGGTGCTCACTGCATAACAGGAGTCGGTAAGCTTTGCCCAAACATTTATATTCTTGATGAAATCAAAAATGGGCGAATAGTCCTGCTCGGGAGCAGTTAGGTTAAAGGTAATCATCAACACAGCCATCGACAGCTCCTTCAAGCGCTTTTTTCTTGTCTCGTGAGAATCCCTGCGCCGTGTGCGAACAAGATAGCATAAATAGCATAATCTGAGATGATGCATCCTTCGGCCATGGCATCGTTTCGGCCGGGGTAGCAGTCAATCGCCTTGCCCCAAGGGTGTGTCCAGCAGGGATGCTGGACTCAAGTCTACAAGGATGTATTCACGACGTCCCTTGGGGCAAGGCGATTGACTGCCTACAGCTTCTGGACACGGTTTTACCCTCTGAAGGGTGATGCGGACGAAACGATGGCCATGGCCCATCCCCTTCTTTGTCGCGATGAGCTGGCGGCCTTAGACCACCGCCAGTGGCTCATGCGCTTTGTGATAAACTCCTGGCCCATTCGTAAATGGCCGGAACCGTTCCACTAAAAACTGCTCAACGACACGATGGCCCCTATACCCGCATTCGGTAATACTCGCGTATTGGTAGCAGGAGATGTGATGCTCGATCGCTACTGGTACGGTGCCACATCGCGTATCTCGCCCGAAGCCCCGGTGCCGGTGGTGCATGTCGAGGACGTCGAGGAGCGCCCTGGGGGTGCAGCCAACGTGGCAACGAACATCGCGGCACTCGGCGCTACGCCCGTCTTGATCGGCGTCACTGGAGACGACGAAGCCGCTGAAACGCTTGCCAAACTGCTCGGCACCCAGGGCGTTGAAGTGCGCCTGACACGGCTCCAGGGCTTCCCCACCGTTACCAAGCTGCGGGTGGTGAGCCGCCACCAACAACTCATCCGCCTCGATTTCGAGAAGCGTATTCAAGCCGTAAACCCTACCGGCGTGCTCAGCAGTTACGAGCGGGCGCTACCGGACGTGGGCGCGGTGGTGCTCTCAGACTACGGTAAAGGTGCCCTCGGCCGGGTACAGCCCTTCATTGAGCGGGCGAGACGCTCGGGCGTGCCGGTGCTCGTGGATCCGAAAGGAACCGACTTCAATCCCTATCGCGGCGCTACCGTCGTCACCCCCAATGTCGCTGAGTTCGAGGCCGTAGTCGGCGCCTGCCGGGACCTTGAGCAATTAACCGCCAAGGGCGAGACGCTACGCCGCCAGCTTGAGCTCGAGGCCCTGCTGATCACCCGCGGCGAGCATGGCATGACGCTGCTGCGGGAAGGGCGGCCCGCCGTTCATGTCCCGGCGCACGCGCGCGATGTCTATGACGTGACCGGCGCCGGGGATACCGTGATTGGCGTGCTCGGTGCCGCCGTGGCCACCGGCCAAGAGCTCGAGCAAGCCATCATACTCGCTAACCTGGCGGCCGCCGTCGTGGTCGCTAAATTCGGTACCGCCGCCGCCACAGTGGATGAGATCAAGGGGCTCATTCACGAGAACGCCGATGCCGGCAGCGGCATTGTCCCCGAATCCGAACTGCGACGCCTCATCAGTGCCGCTCGCAGCCGAGGTGAGATCATCGTCATGACCAACGGCTGCTTCGATATTCTTCACGCCGGGCATGTCCAATACCTGGCCAAAGCCCGGGCGCTCGGGGATCGCTTGATCGTCGCCGTAAACGACGATCCTTCCGTGCGGCGATTGAAAGGGCAGGGACGGCCCGTGAACACCTTGCAGCGGCGCATGGCGGTGCTCGCAGCACTGGAAGCCGTCGATTGGGTGGTGCCGTTCACTGAGGACACCCCGCAGCGGTTAATCCAACTCGTGGCTCCCGATCTCCTCGTCAAAGGTGGCGATTACCGTCCGGAACAGGTCGTGGGTAGCGATTTCGTGCGCCGCCAGGGAGGCCGAGTCGTCATTCTTGAATTGGAGCAGGGATGTTCCACCACCGCGACCATTGAGGCCATTCAACGGGCCGCTGCAACGAACACCGGATAAGGAGGACGCAAAGTTGATCATTGTTACGGGAGGCGCTGGCTTCATCGGCAGTAACTTGATAAAGGGGCTCAATGCCCGCGGACGGGCAGATATCCTGGTCGTCGATCACCTCAAACAGGGGCACAAATTTGAAAATCTCGTTGACTGCGAGATCGCCGATTACTGGGATCGGAAGCAGTTGCTTGACCACATTAACTCGGGGGAAGACTTCCCGGAAATGCCCGACGCCGTCTTCCATCAAGGCGCGTGTACGGTGACCACCGAGTGGGACGGGCGCTATATGATGGAGACCAACTTCGACTACTCCAAAGCGCTACTGCACTTCTGTCTGGACCGCGAGATCCCGTTTCTCTATGCGTCAAGCGCGGCTGTCTACGGCACCGGCTCCATCTTTCGCGAGGAGCGCCAATTCGAGGCGCCGCTCAATGTTTATGGCTATTCAAAGTTTTTGTTTGATCAATACGTGCGCCGCACGCTGCCCATGGCCAACAGCCAGGTGGTCGGCTTACGCTATTTTAACGTTTACGGGCCACGGGAAGCGCACAAGAACAGGATGGCCAGCATGGCTTTTCACCTTCGCAATCAACTGCTCGCCACCGGCAAAGTGAAGCTTTTCTCCGGCAGCCATGGTTATGGCGATGGGGAGCAGCGACGAGACTTTATTCACGTCGACGACACGGTAGCGGTCAACCTGTGGCTGCTGGACCATAGCGACGTGTCCGGCATTTACAATTGCGGCACCGGACAGAGCGCGACGTTCAACGAGGTGGCACGCGCCGTCATCAATTACTACGGTCACGGCACCATCGAGTACATTGCCTTTCCCGAAGACTTGCGGGGCTGCTACCAGAGCCTCACAGAGGCTGATCTCACGGCGCTGCATGAAGCCGGATACGACCCTCCATTCCTGTCGGTGGAGGAAGGGATCCCGAGCTACGTGCAATGGCTGGATACACACGCGGCACGCTAAATGTCATTGCGGCTCTACACGTTAGCCCATTATTTAATGCTTCCCTTCGTGTTCCTGTACCTGTGTTGGCGGGGCCTGAAAAATGCCGAGTATTGGAGGCACTGGGACCAGCGTTTCGGGTTTGTCGAGCAGATCCCCGAGGGGCGTCGCCTGCTCTGGATCCACGCCGTGTCAGTCGGCGAAGTGCAGGCAGCCGTGCCGTTGGTGAGAATGCTGCGTTTGCAGTATCCCGAAGCACAGTTACTCATGACCACCACCACACCCACCGGTGCACACCGCGTTAGGCAAGCTTTCGACCGCGACGTGTCTCATTGTTATGTGCCCTACGATGTGCCCGGTGCCGTGCGCCGTTTCTTGGACCGCGCCCATCCGGAGCTTGCCATCATCATGGAAACCGAGCTTTGGCCCAACACGTTCACCGCGTGCCGGCATCGCTCTATTCCGGTGCTGGTCGCCAACGCTCGTCTCTCGGAACGCGCCGCCCTCAGGTACCAGCGAATTTCCGCTTTGGTCCGCACCCTGCTGGCCAGCGTCAGCGCCGTTGCCGCGCAAACCGCAGCCGATGCTGAGCGTTTCATCGCGCTCGGTACGGCCCCGGAAAAAGTGACCGTCACCGGCAGCATCAAATTCGACTTCGAAGTTCCCGCTGGGTTGTTGCCGGCCGCTCGAGCGGCCCGCGCCTATTGGGGATCACAACGGCCCGTGTGGATTGCAGCCAGTACCCACGAAGCCGAGGACGAGCAGGTCCTCGAGGCGTTTTCGCGAGTGTTGCGGGCACTGAGCGACACACTGCTGGTGCTCGTGCCGCGCCATCCGGAACGCTTCGCTAAGGTGGCTGCGCTTTGCCGCCGACACGGTTACGATACCGCGCTGCGCAGCCAACAGCCCGGCGCTTGCAACACCGTGGATGTGTTCATCGGAGACTCCATGGGTGAGCTACTGCTCTTCTATGGTGCATCGGATGTGGCTTTCGTGGGCGGAAGTCTGGTGCCGGTGGGCGGCCACAACCCGTTAGAACCGGCGGCGCTTGGGATACCCATCGTCATGGGTCCCCATTTATTCAATTTTGCCGACATCAGCACGCGCTTGGATGCCGTCGGGGCGGCTCAAATCGTCCACAGCGCAAAGGAGCTCGCAGACGTGATCATCGAGCTCCTTCAGGACCGTGATCGTCGTCAACACATGGGCGAACAGGGAAAGCGATTCGTTGAACAGAACCGCGGCGCACTGGAACAAGTGCTGACGCTCATCGATCGCCTGATGACAGAGCGAGCTCGTGCTGCGGGTGATATCGGACCCAACGCCGGGGGGGGTCTGTAGGCCTGCCTTGGGCTATCCCCGGGGGTGATGCGCGGCGTGCAGTGCCTTCAGCCGGGAGCGCGCCACATGCGTATAAATCTGGGTGGTGGAGATGCTCTGGTGACCCAGCAGCAACTGCACTACCCGCAGATCGGCGCCGTGATTCAAAAGATGGGTCGCGAAGGCATGTCGCAGCGAATGCGGCGACAGTGGCGTTTGAATGCCGCTTTTTGCCGCATAACCCTTGATCCGATACCAGAACGCCTGACGCGTCATTGCTGTGCCGCGGCGCGTACTAAACAAAACGTCGTTGGCACCCCCACGGTGCAGCAACAAGGGACGCGCCTGTTGCAAATACCGTTCAAGCCAATAGAGGGCTTCCTCGCCGAGAGGGACTAGCCGTTCTCGGTTGCCCTTACCGGTCACGCGGAGCACGCCCTGATGGGTGTTCAACTGAGTCAGTGTCAAGCTGACTAGCTCCGAAACCCGCAGACCCGTGGCGTACAGCACCTCGATCATGGCCCGATCGCGCAAACCCCGGGGGGTATGCGTAACTGGTGCTTGTAACAATCGCTCGACTTCGTCCTCGCTCAGCGTCTCCGGCAGTGCACGACCCAGCCGCGGGCCGTCGATGAGCGCCGTGGGATTATGCTCGAGCCGCCCCTGGCGTACCTGATAACGAAAAAACCGCCGCAGGCTCGACAAGCGTCGCGCCATGCTCCGCGGTGGAGCGTTGGCAAAGGTAGCAAGAAACGCTTGCACATCCTCTCGAGTGGCTTCGAGTAAGGTCTTCTTTTCCTGGGATCGAAGCGACGCTGAGAACTTCTCCAGATCGCAACGATAGGCTGCGAGCGTATGCTGGCTTAAGCCTTCCTCGAGCCACATCGCGTCGAGAAAGCGCGCAATCGACGCTTGATCAGTGAGTAACGGCAAGCTTTGCAAGCGACGAGGCGTGCTGGGCCTCGTGTCGGATAAGCCAGCGTTTCACATCGAGATAATCTGGGCTGCCTCCCATGAAACCCCCGAGACCTTGGGCCGCGACGACGCGGTGGCACGGCACGATGATCGGGATAGGGTTGGCCCGACACGCCTGCCCCAGGGCACGCGCACTGGTGGACAGACGCCGCGCCAAGGTAGCGTAGGTCACCGTCTGGCCCACGGGAATGATCTGCAGTAAAGCCCATACCCGCCGCTGAAAAACGGTCCCTGCAGGCCCAAGGGGCACATCAAAAGGGGCATGCGGATCGCGAAAATAGCGGCGTAGGGCAATCACCACGTCCCTCACGGAAGCGGCACTGGGGCGGTGCTCAGCCACGCCTGCGGGCAAGATGTCAATGCCGGCAAGGCCGTTAGGCGCCATGCTGATGCCGAGCATTCCCACCGGGCTCTCAATGACCGCCGCAGGATCTGAAGCGCACATGCTGCTCAGCGGGGGCACGTAAACCGTTAACGGCTTCCAATCTTTTCCTTGATGCGTGCGCCATGGCCGGTGCGACCACGCAGATAGTAGAGTTTCGCGCGCCGTATCCGTCCCCGTCGCTTGACCTCGATCTCGCTGATGATTGGGCTGTAGGTCTGAAAGACGCGTTCCACGCCTTCACCATAGGAAAGCTTGCGCACGGTGAATGAGGAGTTCAGACCACGGTTGCGTTTGGCAATGACGACCCCTTGAAAAGCCTGCAAGCGCTCGCGCGTACCCTCTCTCACCTTGACTTTCACAACAATGGTATCACCCGGTCCAAAGTGCGGGATCTCCCGGGTCATCTGCTCTGCTTCGAGTTGCTCGATGATGTTGCTCATCATTTTTTCCTCAATGTCTCCATAGCCGTCAATCGGTGCCGGCGTAGCCGGCGCCGGTCAGCTGCCTGTGCTCACGGACAAATTCCGCCAATAGTGCCTGCTGCTCGTTCGTCAGATCCACGAGATGAAGCAGATCGGGACGCCTCAGCCAGGTGCGGCCAAGCGCTTGCTTCAATCGCCACCGGCGGATGGCAGCGTGGTTACCGCTCAAAAGCACACTCGGTACTCTTAAGCCATCGATCTCCACCGGGCGCGTGTACTGCGGATGATTCAACAGGCCCTTGGCGAAAGAATCCTCCAGGGCGGAACCTTGGTGGCCAAGAACGCCAGGCAGCTGCCGCGTGACGGCATCGATGACCACCATCGCCGGCAACTCGCCGCCGGTGAGCACATAATCCCCGATGGAACATTCTTCATCAATCTCGGTGAGCACCAGCCGTTCATCCACACCTTCATAGCGCGCGCACACCAGCAGCAACCGTCCATAGGAGACCAAGCGAGTCACCCTTTCATGATCGAGTGTACGCCCCTGGGGCGTCAGATAGACCACCACGGTGCCGGTGCCCATGCTCGCTCTTGCGGCGCGAATAGCCGAACGTAGCGGCTCGACCGCCATCACCATCCCTGGACCGCCACCAAAGGGGCGGTCGTCGACCAGGCGATGACGATCGACAGCGAAATCGCGCGGATTCCACCGCTGTAAGCGCACCAGCCCGCGCCGCACTGCCCGCGCGGTAACGCCATACTCGGACAGTACATCAAACATCTGCGGGAAAAGCGAGATGACCCCGATCTGCATCACCTTAAAAATCCGGCTCCCAATCCACGCGGATAGTTCTGTTGCTCAGATCGACCTCGCGCACGACATCGTTCAGCAAAAACGGAATAAGCCTTTCTCGATCGCCTTGGGTACGCAACACATCATTCGCGCCTGTCGAGAGCAGTCCGACAACGCGGCCAAGCCGAACGCCCGCGCAGTTAACCACCGCCGCTCCAATCAGGTCGGCCCAGTAGTACTGCAGGGCGTTTGGCTTCGGCAGCTGCTGACGATGGACGAAAATCTCCGCACCCAGCAAGTCATGAGCGGCATCGCGATCATCACAGCCGGTAAGCTTGGCCACCAGCCCCTTGCCTTGACGCCGCCCCTGAATCACCTCCACCGAGCACCAAGCGGCGGCGATCCTCAGCTGCCACGGGGAATAGTCGAGAATGTTCTCATATGGCTCCGTGTAAGACTGGATCCGCAGCCAACCCTGGAGACCGTGGGCACTCCCGATACGGCCAACCATGATGCGCGGCGCGGGCGCATCCACTGGCTGTTGTCTGCGGCCCGCCATCAGCCAACGCTCATCGGGATCCGCGGTCAGCCGTCAGTCCGGTACTACTGCCGCGCCTTGTGCTTTCGCTCGCTGGCGCTTGATCAGGCTGGCAACCCGCTCCGAGGCTTGAGCCCCCGTCGACAGCCAGTGATTCACCCGTGCCATATCGATGCGCAAGGCTTCTTCCCCGGCATTGCCGATGGGATCATAGAAACCCACGCGCTCGATGAAGCGCCCGTCCCGGCTGCGGCGCACATCAGCCACCACTACATGATAGAAAGGCCGTTTCTTGACCCCCGCGCGTGCTAGTCGAATTTTAACCATCGCTATTTTCCCGCCACCTCTTCTTCGCAATTAACATGAGCATTAGCCCGGCAAACATGCCTTGCCAACAACACTGCCTCCTAGAGCGGCATCCCGGGAGGCAGACCGCCCCTACCGGTCATGCCACGCATTAGGCCAGACAGTGCGCCCTTCTTATTCAAACGCTTCATCATCTTTTGCATTTGAGTAAACTGCTTCAGCAATCGATTCACATCCTGAACCGTGGTACCCGAGCCACTGGCAATACGCCGCTTTCGAGACCCATTGACAACAGCGGGGAAACGGCGCTCCTGGCGTGTCATCGAATTGATGATCGCTTCCAGGCGCAGCAACTCCCGGTCATTGACCCGCTCGGCCACCCCTTGAGGAAGACCCTGCACACCCGGCAATTTATCCAGCAAGGCGGTCACGCCACCGAGCTTTTTCATCTGCTGCAGTTGCTCGCGGAAATCCTCCAGATCAAACCCCTTACCTTTCTTCAGCTTATCGGCGATGCGTTGCGCCTGGTCGCGGTCAATTTTGTGCTCCGCCTCTTCGATGAGGCTGAGCACATCGCCCATTCCGAGGATACGCGAAGCGATGCGATCCGGATAAAACGGCTCCAGAGCCGCGGTTTTCTCTCCCATACCGATGAACTTGATGGGCTTGCCGGTAATGTGGCGGATGGACAGCGCCGCACCCCCGCGAGCATCCCCATCGGTCTTCGTAAGAACCACGCCGCTAAGGGGCAGTGCCTGATCGAACGCCCGGGAAACATTAGCCGCATCCTGTCCCGTCATGCTGTCGACCACGAACAACGTTTCCACGGGCTCGATGGCCTCATGAACGCGGCGCACCTCGTCCATCATGGCTTCATCGATGTGTAGCCGTCCGGCCGTATCCAGGATGACGACGTCCGCAAACTGCCGACGGGCGTGCTCGACGGCCGCCTTGGCGATGGCCACGGGATCCTGGGAAACGTCGCTCGGAAAAAAGCCCGCTCCCACGTCCTTGGCCAGCGTCTCGAGCTGGGCAATGGCCGCTGGGCGATAGATATCGCAGCTCGCCACCAGCACCGATTTCTTGTTTCGTTCCTTGAGCCAACGGGCGAGCTTAGCCACGGTCGTGGTCTTGCCCGATCCCTGTAGCCCGGCGACCAAAAGCACCGCCGGCGGCGGTACGTTTAGATTAAGTCCTTCGTTGGCCTCGCCCAATAGCCCGATCAGCTGATTGCGCACGATACGAATGAGCTCCTGGCCCGGCGTGAGACTCTTCATCACTGCCTGGCCAACGGCCCGCTCACGAATGTTCTCGATGAACTCCCGCGCCACCGGCAGTGCCACGTCCGCTTCCAGGAGTGCCATGCGCACTTCGCGCAGCGTGTCCTTGATGTTGTCCTCAGTGAGCCGACCCCTGCCGCGCAGCCGGTTTAAGCTCTGGGTTAAACGTTCTGAGAGATTGTCAAACATGACTCGGCTCGATGCGTAATCCCAAAAAAAACCTAAGGCCCTGACGGCCTCTGCCCACCGCAACCCGAGCGGGTGCCAGGGAAACCTTCATTTGTGGCCCGCTTAGAAGCTGTTTAAAATGGTCCCGACCCTTGCTCACCATCCCTATCGATCTCAACACGGTCAAAAAGCGAAAATTATATCAACGCCGGCAGCCACTAGCCAATGCTCCCTCAGAAGCTATTGGAAAACCGGCCATGGTCATAGTTTCGGCCGAGGTGGCAGTCAATCGCCTTGCCTCAAGGGACGTCGTGAATACATCCTTGTAGACTTGAGTCCAGCATCCCTGCTGAACACACCCTTGTGGCAAGGCGATTGACTGCCTACAGATTCCGAGCACGGTTTTACCCCTTGACTGGTGATG
>JBAPTW010000029.1:0-1951 GCA_049282355.1 Gammaproteobacteria bacterium
AGGGCATCAGCGTTAAAGACGCGCTCAAATGCCATCCGCTCCCCGTGTCCCGCGCCCCAATGGTCGCCTCCTATGTGGAAGCGCATATCGAGCAAGGTCCGGTGCTTGAAGCCAACAACGCAGCGATTGGTGTGGTCACCGGTATCCAGGGTGCTCGCCGCCTCGATGTGCGACTGGCCGGCCAGCAGGCCCACGCGGGAACGACACCGCGCGCGTACCGAAAGGACGCGCTCCTTGCCGCCTGTGCCGCTATCCAAACCCTGGATCAATTGTCCACTTCATTTTCCGAGGACTTGCGATTCACCGTCGGCCGGCTCAACGTGTGGCCCAACTCGCCAAATACCATTGCGGGAGAGGTGAGCTTTACCATTGACTTCAGGTCGCCAAGCGAAGCTGAGCTCGATGGGCTGGAAACGGCCATTCAGCAGACGATCACCGGCCTAGTGCTCGAATCCGAAGTGAGCCGACCGCTCGCCCTTTCGCCCATCGAATTCGATGCTGCCATTCAGAGCAGCATTTCAAGGGTCGCCGCAAGGCTCCATTTGCCCGCTCTGCCGATTCGAAGCGGGGCGGGGCACGATGCCTACCCGCTGGCAACACGAGTGCCTGCCGGGATGATCTTTATCCCCTGTCATGGCGGCCTCAGTCACCACCCCGATGAAAACGTCTCGGAGCCGCACCTGCAAGCCGGCTGTCAGGTCCTGCTGGAGGTGCTCCTTGAGCTTTCCGACGCCGCACCGACCCAGCGCTTGCCCTGAACACGAATCTGCAGGAGAGCGATTGGCTAGTGTGCCCGTTCAGGTGCAGGTGGTGCCGCGCCTCATCGCATCCTGACCGGTTTCGAAACGTGGTTTACGATTCCGAGCGACGGCCCGATAATACCGCCGCCATTGCTGCAAAATGGTGATTGTGACAGGGCTTGTGGTCTTTCCGCTCAGCACGCGGGGAACAACAATAGAGGGCCACGTCGGGCAAGATTGCTCCGGAAAGGGTGTGGACGCGGGCAGTTGACCGCCTGAAACCCTGCCCGCAAGGCCGCGCGCCGACATTGCAAACCCCGTGGTCCTTCTCGGCTAGACATCCAGGACGAGATTGGTCTTGGGCCGAGCGACACAAATGAGCGCACAGCCCGGGTCCGGCGGGTTGAGCGGCACCTCGAGATAATCCACCTCGCCCTCGACCAACGTGCACATACAAGTCCGGCAAATGCCTGAGCGGCAGCTGTAAGGCGGGGTGAGCCCCTGATGTTCGGCCAGATCCAGGATCGTTTCACACTGCGGATCCCAGGCAGCTTTGACACCGGAGCGGGCAAACGTCACCTCGCACGCGCCACTCACCTCTTCACGTGGCGTTGGTCCCGGCGACTGTCCTCGAGGTTCGGCTTCCTGCGTCAATGCCAACGCCGGACCGAAGAACTCGTAGTGGAGCCGCGACTCGGCGATGCCCATCGACAGCAGGCCGCAATAGAGCGATTTCATGAACGGTGGCGGACCACAAAGGTAGAACTCGTAGTCGTCGAAGGGTAGCAGCTGCTTCAGCAATTCGAGGTCGACGTGCCCCTCGCTGTCGTGGTCTCGGCCTGGGACGTCGTCGGACGTCGGCTGGCTATAGCGGATATGCACGGTGACATTGTCGTGCTCGTGGGCCAGGGCGCGCACGTGGTCACGAAACGCGTGCTCCCGGCCATGACGAGCGCCGTGGATAAACCACACCCGCCGTCCAGCGGCACCGCGAACGATGGCATTCATCATGCTCAAGAGCGGAGTCTGTCCAACCCCCGCGCTCAAGAGCACCACTGCCCGATGGCTGCCCGCCTCGAGATGAAACTTGCCCCGCGGGGGCCCGACGCGGAGCAGGGTGCCGACGTCGACCTGATCATGGAAATAATTGGATGAGAGTCCCGGGGGCAGATCGGGGCGGTCGGGTGGTGCCGGCTCGCGCTTGATACTCA
>JBAPTW010000030.1:0-28320 GCA_049282355.1 Gammaproteobacteria bacterium
GCCGAGCCCTCAGTGATCCTCCATCGGGTGGCCTCTGAGAAGGGCAATTTCGGCTTCAATGCCGCCACCGAGGAGTACGGCGACATGCTCGCCATGGGGATCCTCGACCCCACCAAGGTGGTGCGCACCGCGCTGCAAAATGCCGCCTCGGTCTCGGGGCTGATGATCACCACCGAGGCCATGGTGGCGGAAAAGCCCAAAAAACAAGAGGCCGCTCCCGCCCCCGATATGAGCGGCATGGGCGGTATGGGTGGCATGGGCGGTATGATGTAAGCTGCGCTGCATCGGTAATAGCCAAACGAGAAGCCCCGCTTCAAGCGGGGCTTCGCCTTAATGAGTTCTTGCGCATCGTCTTTCGTTCCTCAGCCTTCCTTCGGCTAAACTGATCAAACCCTTTGACAGCTTTCCAAGCATTCAGCCCGCTCTGTGAACGAAGGTAGCGACTTACACCACTCAACGCCGGCACCTGATCTGCCAACCCTTGGACACACACGTTTCCAGGCTCTCGCGGCGCGGGTAAAGGATCTCGATCTGCCGAATTTTCTCGATGTTTCTCCGGCAGCTTTCAATAACATCTGCCACGTCTTCGCACTCAGTGATTTTGTTGCCAACGCCTGCACACGAACACCTGAGTTGCTGTACAGCTTGCTCGTTAGCGGCGATCTGCAGCGTGCCTACGAAGCAGAAAAGTTTGCCCGCGAAACCACACAAGCGATCGCCCAGATCACCGATGACGATGAGCTGATGCGCACCCTGCGTCAGCGGCGCAACCGCGAGCTGGTGCGCATCGCTTGGCGTGATCTATCCGGCTGGTGTGATCTCGAGACTACGCTACATGAGACCTCCATGCTTGCCGATGTGCTCATCGACGCGGCTTTGAACCCTCTGGAAATGCGGCACCGCAACAAGCTCGGCATCCCCCAAGGACGTCAGGGTGCTCCACAGTCGCTCGTGGTGCTCGCCATGGGCAAGCTGGGATCAAAAGAGCTGAACTTCTCTTCTGATGTCGACCTCGTCTTCGCCTATCCAGAAGGTGGCCAGACGGTCGGTAGCCCTCGCGCGCTATCCAATGACGAATTCTTCGCGCGCCTTGCCCGACGCCTTGTCCATGTCCTTGGCACAGCAACGGAACATGGCTTCGTGTACCGTATCGATCTTCGTCTTCGGCCCTTTGGGAAAAGCGGGCCGCTGGTCATGAGCTTCAATGCTCTGGAAGAATATTACCAAAGCCATGGCCGCGGCTGGGAACGCTTTGCGCTCACCCGCGCCCGGGCCGTGGCCGGAGATACGTTGCAGGGCGCGGTGCTGCTCGATCGTCTGCGACCCTTCGTATACCGCCGCTACTTGGACTACGGCGTCGTCGAAGAAATGCGCGAGATGAAAAATCTACTCGCCGAAGAAGTGCAGCGCAAAGGCTTACAAGCCAACATCAAGAAGGGTCCCGGAGGGATTCGGGAAATCGAATTTCTCTGTCAGTCCTTTCAAGTGATCCGCGCCGGACGCGAGCCGGCGCTTCGCGCCCTGCCAACGTTGGAAATTCTCGCCAAGCTCAAGGAGCGCGGCTACCTCCCCGAGGCGGCAGCAACCGAGCTCGCACTCGCCTATCGGTTCCTTCGCAATGTTGAGCATCGACTGCAGCAAGTCGACGATCGCCAGACCCATGCCTTGCCTCAAGATGCGCTCGGGCAGACGCGGCTCGCCGTTGGCATGAATTGCAGCGACTGGGGGGCCTTCACGACCCACCTAAACATTCATCGTCAGGGCGTGCAAACACACTTCGACCAGGTATTCGCCTCACCGGAGGACAAAGCCACTGTTGCCGTCAATCGCCTCCAGTGTTTTCAAAACACTGAAATAGAATTGGCCGAGGCCATCGAGGCCCTCAGCGCCGCCGGTTTCGCCAACGCTGCGGGCACCTGGGAAATGATCTATGAATTCCGCTGTGCCAGGCGGCAGCGACTTCTCGGCAAGGCAGGGCAACAGCGGCTGGAGCGTCTCATGCCAATATTGCTTGCCGTCATCGGCAACCGAGACGGAGCGCTCGCCACAACACATCGTCTGTTGCAGGTGGTTGAGGCCATTGCCAGCCGCAGTGTGTATTTAGCCCTGCTCGTCGAGCAGCCGGTGGTACTGGAGCAGCTGGTCCGCTTATGTGAAGCAAGCCCCTGGATTAGCGGGGAAATTGCTCAACACCCTTTACTGCTCGACGAGCTCTTGGACCCCCGCACCCTCTACGCCCCACCAACCCGATTAGAGCTTGACACAGACATCGCCGCTCGCCTCGGGCGCATCACCGACGGGGACACAGAGCGGGAAATGGATGCGGTGCGCCAGTTTAAGCAGGCAAGCGTGTTGCGCATTGCAGCCGCAGACATCGCTCAGGTAATGCCATTGATGGTGGTCAGCGATCACTTGACTGCCGTTGCCGAGATCGCCTTACAAGCGGTCTTGCGGCTGGCTTGCCGGGATCTGAGCACCCGTTATGGGATGCCGAGGTTTTGCGTGGATGGTGCCTACCGAGACGCTGGTTTTGCCATTATTGGTTATGGGAAACTCGGCGGTATCGAGCTCGGTTATGCTTCCGACCTTGATCTCGTATTCTTGCATGAAGCGGAGGGTACCGACCAGCATACCGATGGACCACAGGCCGTTGACAATGCCGTCTTTTTCGCTCGGCTGGCTCGGCGCATCATCCACTTTCTGAGCGCCCACACCTCCGCAGGAGTGCTTTACGAAGTCGATGCCAGACTCAGGCCGAGCGGTGCTTCAGGCCTCCTCGTGACCAGCACCGGCGCTTTTAAAGAATACCAGTGCCGCTCGGCCTGGACCTGGGAACACCAAGCGCTGGTACGCGCTCGCGTGGTGGCCGGTCCGGCGAGACTGCAGCACTGGTTCGAGGAGACTCGCCGGCGTGTGTTGTGTGTTCAGCGCGACCCGGCACAATTGCGCCGCGAGGTGCAGGACATGCGTCAGCGCATGTGCGACGAGCTTGCCAATGAGCGCTCCGGAGGCTTTGATGTCAAGTACGGCCGTGGAGGTATCGCCGACATCGAATTTGTGGTCCAATATTTGGCTTTGCGGTGGGCATCCAAGCTCGGGGATTCTCTCCGGTTCACGGACAATATCCGTCTGTTGGAGGGGTTTGCCAAGGCTCAAGTGTTGTCGCCCGAAGATGCGGAACTACTTGCGAACGCCTACCGCAGCTATCGAACGCGCACTCATGCCCTGGCGCTGCAAGAACAACCGGCAATCGTCCACGACTCGGCATTGCAGGACTACCGCGATGGTGTGACCTTCATCTGGAACCGCCTTATGAGCGACTGATGATTGATGTGCCTTTCAAGGCCCACGGATTGCTAGTCCGTTTGCAGAAATAGGAATAATCGTATGACGATGGATGATCGCGATGGGGTCATCTGGTTCGACGGCGAACTGGTCCCCTGGCGCGAAGCTAAGACCCATGTATTGACCCATAGCCTGCATTACGGCATGGCGGTGTTCGAAGGCGTGCGCGCCTATAATGGAAAATACACCGCTATTTTTCGCCTTCAGGATCATACCGACCGCCTGTACCGATCGGCCCATATCCTGGGCATGAAGATTCCGTTCGACAAGTCCATCCTGATGGAGGCCCAGCGCGGAGTCGTGCGAGAGAATGGCTTGAAGTCCGGCTACATTCGCCCTATTTGTTACTATGGTGCTGAGGGGATGGGGCTGCGCGCGGACACACTTTCTGTTCATGTGGCCATTGCCGCCTGGGAGTGGGGCGCTTATCTTGGCGCAGAAAATATGGAGCGCGGTATTCGAATTCGGACCTCCTCCTATTCGCGCCACCATGTCAACTCGGCGATGTGCAAAGCGAAGGCGACGGGCAATTACCTGAATTCCATGCTAGCGTTACAAGAAGCCCTCGCCTGCGGCTACGACGAGGCGCTGATGTTGGATTCTCACGGCTATGTTGCCGAAGGCAGTGGTGAAAATATTTTCCTCGTGCGCAACGGCGTTATCTATACCCCCGATCTGGCCTCGGCCCTTGAAGGCATTACCCGCGATACCACAGAGAGATTGGCCGAGGAGCTCGGCATCCCGGTGTTGGAAAAGCGTATTACGCGGGACGAAGTCTATGTTGCCGATGAAGCGTTCTTCACCGGAACCGCTGCCGAAATCACGCCGATCCGCGAGCTCGATGGACGCACCATCGGCAGCGGGCGCCGGGGGCCGATCACGGAACGCCTGCAATCGCTGTTCTTCGATCAAGTCTACGGCCGACGCCGTGAGCATCCAGAATGGCTTACCGGCGTTGATTAGTTAAAAGCGTTTCCAGGCTAAGAAGCGGTTTTTTAAAGATGGGATATGTTGGAGAACATCACTGTGTCCGTAGGTGACGCCAACGCCAAACAACCTGCGGCCGACGCCCGCTATGAAGTGTCTCGGGCAGACTTGCCGCTGAGCTGCCCCTTGCCGAACAGGGAGTTATGGAACGCCCATCCAAGGGTTTACCTGCCCATCGAGCAGACCGGTTACGCAAAGTGTCCCTACTGCGGTGCGGAGTATGTGCTGGTCGATAGCCCACGATGATGGCTCAAAAGCTGTTTGGAAAATGTCAAGCGCAGTAGTTTTTAGCGCAGCGACGCATGCCGGGGGCGGGACTTTTCCTTGCCACTCTTTGAGCGTTTAATCGGCGGCAGCATTGATTGTCCCAGGTACCCGTGAGCTCCGCTTCGGGCGCCGTCCTTATCGTCGGCCCCTCGTGGGTCGGTGACATGGTGATGGCGCAAAGCCTCTTTAAGCTCATCAAAGAGCGCTCGCCCGACCTTTCCATCGACGTGCTGGCACCGTCCTGGAGCAGCCCCCTGTTGCGGCAAATGTCGGAGGTCCGAAAAGCCATCGAGATGCCCATCGGTCACGGTGTCGTGGCGCTTGGAAAGCGCCGTCGCCTTGCTCGCAGCCTGGGCGGTGCGCAATATCAGCAGGCCATTGTGTTACCGCGATCGTTCAAGTCTGCGTTGGTGCCATGGTGGGCTCGCATTCCGCGTCGCACGGGTTACCTTGGCGAGCTACGCTACGGGTTGTTGAATGATCGGCGTACAGTGGACGAACGGCGCCTTCCCCGCACCGTGGAGCGCTACGTAGCGCTTGGCCTCGAGCCTGAGGAGCCCTTTCCAAAAGAATTCCCCCTACCCAACCTGCAGGTAGACAGCGCCGCAACAGCAACGACCCTAAGCAGCTTATCCCTTATTCCAGGCGACAAATCCGTGCTCGCACTTTGTCCAGGGGCAGCCTATGGGCCAGCAAAACGCTGGCCGGCACATTATTTTGGCGCCGCGGCTCAGGCCATGTTGCGCCAGGAGTGGTGCGTTTGGGTGCTCGGTTCCCATGCCGAACACGAAGCTGGCGAAGCGGTGTGTGTCGCCGCGGGGACCGGGTGTGTGAATCTCGCTGGCAGGACGAGCTTGGAACAGACCATCCATCTGCTGGCGCGCGCCGATGGCGTCGTGACCAATGATTCGGGCCTCATGCATGTCGCCGCAGCCCTGAACCGGCCGCTAGTCGCCGTCTATGGCTCCTCTGATCCCGCCTTCACACCACCCCTTAGCCCGCTATCACGCATCGAACGTTTGGGCCTTTCCTGTAGCCCCTGCTTTGCTCGTGAATGCCCGCTCGGCCACACTCGCTGTTTACAGGATCTCCGCCCCGAGCGTGTCATTGAGGCGTTGCAACGACTGCTTGCTCAAGAAAGTCCTTCTGTCCCGCCGTAGAGCCAAATGAAAGTCAGCGGCTTCACCTTTATCCGCAACGGCAGTGCTCTCGGCTATCCGTTCTTGGAGAGCATTTCTTCGGCACTGCCGATATGCGACGAATTTGTGGTGGCGGTCGGTGAGAGCAGCGATGATACCCGCCAACGCCTGCAGACAATCGAGAGTCCGAAGCTACGCATCATCGAAACTCACTGGAATGAACAAATGCAGGTGCGGGGCTACGTCTATGCTCAGCAGAAAATGATCGCCCACTTCAACTGCAATGGCGATTGGGCCTTTTATTTAGAGGGCGACGAAGTACTACACGAAAGTGAGCTATCGGCCATCTATGACAGCATGACACGTCACCTACCCTATTCTCAGGTCGAGGCATTGGTGTTCGATTATTACCATTTTTACGGCAGTCCGGCATGGCTTGCCGTCAGTCCCGGATGGTATCGCCGAGCGCCGCGAATTATCCGCAATACCATCCGCACCTACTGCCCCGACGGACTGTTCTTCGTGGTCATGGATAAAAACAAGCGCGGACGTTATCCTCGTGCGGCGCTCGCAAACGCCACCATCTACCACTACGGCCATGTGCGGGCTTTGCCAAAAATGCAGGAAAAGGTGCAACACGTCAGCCGCTATTGGAATCATCCACCGCCGCCGTTTCCCCGTTATCAAATCGATCCACAGGCACTGCAATCTTTTACCGGCGAGCACCCACGCATCATGAGCCGTTGGCTCACTGAGGATGCCGAATGGAATTTCTACCCCGATCCGAACCACGTTCCCACTCGACGAGAGCGCCGACATCGTTATCTGATGCGGCTCGAATCCTGGTTCGGCCTTGAGCTGAGCAAGAAGCACTTTCGCCTCGTCGCCGGCTAGCCCATTGTGCTCGTCAATAATGTTACCTTCTCGGCGCGCTGCGAGCTGGCGAGCAAATGGCTTAGCATCGCGGTCATCGGCTCGATTCCACTCTCCACCGCCGCAACTTCCATCGCCACTGGATTATTTGTCGGCGCATGGTTAGCAGCGGGGCAATATCGCCGGCGGCTTCGACAGATTCGCTCACATGCCGTTGCCTTATGGGCGCTCGGACTGCTGGCGTTATTGGCGATTGGCGTACTGTACTCTTCGGCTCCTCTCGAGGAGGCTCTCAATAGTCTAAATCATTATCACAAGCTGCTTTGGATTCCCCTCTTCATCACCGTCTTGTATGAGCCGCTATGGCAGCGCCGAGGGTACTACGCCTTTCTTGCGGCTATGCTGCTCGTACTGGCAACTTCTTATGCCCAGCTTCTTGGCCTATTGCCCCTTGGACCCGTTGATCAGGAGTACACTTTTTTCAAGGGCCGCATCGCCCACAGTATTTTTATGGCCTATACGGTTTATCTTCTGTTGCACCATTTATGGAGAGAACCTCATAGGCGTTTATTGCTCTTGTCTTTGATTGCGCTCTCGACCTATAACCTGATATTTATGGTGCAAGGCCGTAGCGGTTACCTTGTACTTTTGACGCTAATCATGCTCTACATGTATCAGCGTTGGCGCTCTTGGGGTCTAAGCGTATCCCTGCTCGTCGTCATTGGCATCATCAGCTCTGCCTATTTAGCCTCTCCGGCGTTCAAAGCCCGCATCGATGAAACTCTATCCGACATCAGGCATTACCAGCAACACGACAGTTACACTCCCACCGGCTTGCGACTCGAGTTCTATGTTAATACCTTGACGTTAATTATTAAGCATCCCCTTCTCGGTGGCGGGACCGGTAGTTTTCAATTGGAGTACGCCGCACACGCCGCTCGGCATCAGTTGCATGAAACTGGCAATCCGCACAGCGAATACCTCCTCATAGCCACCCAGGTGGGTCTTATAGGAATCGGCGTTCTTTGCATGCTGGGTTATCGCCAGTGGCAATTGAGCCACCGGCTGAAACCGCAATTTCAAGTCGCCGCCCAGGGATTACTGGTGACCATGGCGGTGGGTTGTTTGTTCAATTCGCTTCTCATGGACTTTGCCGAGGGGCACTTTTATACCTGCCTCACAGGTCTTTATTATGGTCACTTCGTTCGGCAACAATGCGCGCGAGAGTGAAGCGATGATTGCCAGAACCGCCCTTTTCAGCGACGGCGCATGATCACCAGCACCATCATTTTGACAACCTATAATCGCCCCGATGCCCTCCATGCAGCCTTGTCCTCGCTGGCGCATCAGCATTGTCCGCCCGATGAGGTGCTGGTTGCAGATGACGGTTCCGGAGCGCAAACGGCAGCGTGCGTGCAGTTCTGGCAACAGCAAGCGCGCTTCCCTCTGCACCATATCTGGCAGCCCGACTGCGGTTTTCGTGCTGCCGCGGCGCGTAACCGCGCAATTGTCCGATCCTCTGCAGATTATCTCATCTTTCTGGACGGTGATTGCCTTGCCTTTTCCGACTTCGTTCGCCGGCATCTCGAGCTCGCAGAACCCGGCTGGTTCTTGGTGGGAAACCGCGTGCTATTGAATGAAGGCTTGACCCAGCGGATCCTTAAAGGTACGGAAAATCCCCTGCCGTGGTCCCCGTGGCAGTGGCTCCTCGCTCGAGGGCGCGGTGAGGCCAACCGCTTTGCACCGCTGCTGAGACTAGGCGATGGCGCTTGGCGTAAGTGCCGCCGGCGGCGTTGGCAGGGGGCGCGAACCTGCAATCTGGGAATTTGGCGCAACGATGTACTTGCGGTCAACGGTTTCGACGAACGTTATCAAGGATGGGGACATGAGGATGCGGATCTCATCGTGCGTTTGCTGCATGGCGGCTGTCGGCGCAAGGATGGACAATTTGCCGTGCCTGTGGCGCATCTATGGCATGCGGAAAATGATCGTTCTAAAGAAAAGGAAAATAAAGCCCGCCTGAAAAACATCATTAAGAATGCAAGCGCTAAGAGAGCGATTCGGGGAATAGAGCAATATTTTGATACTCCCCTGCAAACGTCATGTTGAAGTTTCCCGCGCATCGAATACTGCTGATTGCAACTCGACAAATCGGCGACGTCCTCCTGTGCACGCCATTGTTGCGCTCCCTCCGAGCAGGTTATCCCCATGCTCAGATCGACGTGCTCGTCTTTTCCAACAAAGGCGGAATGCTCGAAGGCAATCCCGACTTGGACGCGCTAATCGAGGTGGATGAGCACCCATCTTCTCGAGCGTATCTTGCTTTTGTGCGCCGCATTTTTCGCCGTTACGACCTTGTAGTATCTACACAGGGAGGCGATCGGCCTTTCATCTATGCATGGCTTAGCGCTCCACGAAGAGTCTGCATCATTCCGGCGCGGCGGTGGCAGGAGGCCTGGAAGCGCCATGTCGCCCAGGCGTGGTGTTTACTCGACAACGACAACACCCACACGGTGTTGCAAAATCTTCAGCTGGCCGATGCACTAGGCATCACGCGCCATTATGAGATGGTGCCACCGCTTTGCACGAACGCGCATGGACAATTAGATACCCTGCTGCCCTTCTCCTGGCAACAATCCTCCTATGTCGTGCTGCATCCAATGCCCATGTGGCGCTATAAGCGTTGGACGCAGGAAGGGTGGCTGCATCTCGCCAACGACATTCTGAGCCGCGGGTACAGGGTCGTATTGACCGGCGGCCCCGCTGAGCTTGAACGAGTAGCGATCTCGGAGATTATCCGCTCGTTGAATACCGCCGACGTCGTGGATGTCTCGGGAAAGCTGACCTTCGGCCAGCTATCCTGCTTACTGCGCGGGAGCCGCTGCTATGTGGGACCCGACACCGCCGTGACCCATCTCGCCGCAGCTTGCGGCAGTCTCACGGTCGCCCTCTTTGGCCCGACTAATCCCGTCAAATGGGGTCCGTGGCCTTATGCCTACGCCGCCGATAACAATCCCTTCATGCGATCGAAGCCCTTGCAGCGCCAGGGCAATGTGTTGCTGATACAGGGTCGCGGCGCTTGCGTTCCCTGTCACAATGAAGGTTGCGAACGACACAAACAAAGCTACAGCCGCTGCCTGGATGAGCTGCCAAGCGAGACGGTGGTGGCGGCGGTAGCAGCGCTCCTGGATGGTTAAAAGTAGGTCAGCGCGGAAGCAGGGAAAGATACATGCGCTTTAAGTAACGATAATAGGTCCCCTCCGCATTGGAGACCGCGAGGATAAATCCCTCCCGTCCATCGAGAAAGCCGCGGCATACGATATAGGTGCGGATGAAGGCCCAAAGTCCGTGCAGAACCGCGCCCGCTAGAGTCGCTGATTGACCT
The DNA here is from genome assembly GCA_049282355.1 of Gammaproteobacteria bacterium. GTDB lineage: Bacteria > Pseudomonadota > Gammaproteobacteria > HK1 > HK1 > JAGTVB01. The sequence continues at coordinate 9,997 of JBAPTW010000030.1, forward strand.
CGCGCGCGCATCATCAAGGCCCCCGCCGTCGAGTAGCGGTTCACCTTATCTAGAACCTCATCGAGGCCGCGGAAACTGAAGTGCACTAGGTGATTGTGTAAGCGTCCCGGCTTACCCGCAAAACACAACCGCTCATGCACCGGGGCATCGCTAAAGCGCGCCGTACCACGGCGAAAAAGCCGTGCCACATGATCGGGCCACCAGCCGCTGTGGCGCATTGCTCGGCCGCAATAGTAGGACAAGCGCGGCATTTCATACACAGATGGTCCTGCGAGGCGGGCCACAACCTCGCCAATTTCTCGGTGCAATTCCGGAGGCACTCGTTCATCGGCATCCAACGCCAGAACCCACTCACCACTCGCCCGTGCCAAGGCGCGATTTTTTTGTGCGCCGAAACCCGGCCAGTCCTCGCTGCTATACACTTTATCAGTGTATTGCCGGCAGATATCGACGGTGCCATCCGAGCTGCCCGAATCGAGCACCACAATTTCATCCGCCCAGCGCACCGACTCAAGGCAGTCCTGGATATTCGCCGCCTCATTCTTGGTGATGATGACTACGCTAATTTTTAGCAACAAGTTTTCCATGGAATTCGAAGCCAATCCCAGTGCCAAAGCATAATGATAAACCACGCTTCAAAAACGGCTTATTATCGAAATAATTCTGTTGGTTAAAGACTAACCGGGCGTGGGAAAAGCCCTATCGTTGATTAGCTCCTGGGGTGCAAATTGCCACTGATACAGCTTGGCGTAAATCCCTTTCCGGGCCAGCAACTCCGCATGAGTGCCAATCTCTCGGATCCTACCGTCTTCCATTGCCACGATCCTATCGGCGCTTTTGACGGTGGAGAGACGGTGAGCAATGATGATCGTTGTGCGCCCGCGCATCAACTCTGCTAACGCGTCATGTATCAGGCTCTCGGTACGCGAATCCAGTGCCGATGTCGCCTCGTCAAGAAGTAAGATGGGTGCGTTTCGCAGCAGCGCGCGGGCAATAGCAATTCGTTGCCGTTGCCCGCCCGACATGCGAATGCCGTTCTCTCCCACCGCGGTGTTTAATCCCTCCGGCAAATCGTCAATGAATTCCGTGGCGCACGCCCCGGCGGCGGCTTGGCGTATCCGCTGTTCTCCAGGCTCATTGTTCATGCCGTACGCAATATTGGCCGCAATGCTGTCATTAAACAGCAGCGTTTCCTGGGGAACCAGTGCGATATTATCCCGCAAGCAGTGTAACCGCAGGCTTCGAAGATCGTGGCCGTCAAGGAAAATACCGCCCTCACTCGGATCATAAAATCGCGGGATAAGGCTAACGAGGGTGGATTTACCACTTCCGGAATGGCCAACCAGAGCGATCGTTTCACCGGGCTCGATACGCAAATTGATGTCATCCAGCACCGTGCGGTCAAAGCCCGGATAGCGAAACGATACAGCCCGAAACTCTATGCTGCCGCGAGCACGCCCAATAGCCATGAAACCCGTATCCGGCTCTGGTGGCTCATCGAGCAATGCAAAGGTGCTCTCCGCTCCGGCAAGTCCCCTTTGTAGCGGCTCATTGACGCTGGTAAGACGTTTGATAGGAGAAAAGAGAAGCCCCATTGCCGCAAAAAACGATACAAAGGTTCCGACCGTTATCTGGTCGGCGGCAGATTGAAGGGACGCAATGTAAATAATGACGGCCAACGCGAATGCGGCAATGAATTGAACCACAGGAACGTTTATCGCCGAAGCGGTCACCACCTTCATCGAGTAGCGCCTTACCCAATTTATCACCGCCTTGAATCGATTATTCTCGTAGTGTTGCCCGCCAAACACCTTGACGATCTTGTTCCCCAGTATCCCCTCTTCCATAATCTGCGTCATATCACCCATCGCCCGCTGCAATGCGCGGTTTACATTGCGCAGGCGCTTACTCAACAACATCACGGTAACCACGATAAAAGGCGCTGCAATAAACATTATCAGTGACAACTTCCAGCTCAAATAAAACATCCACCCAAGGAGTCCTACCACTGCAACGGTGTCTCTCACTAAAACGATCACCACTTTAGTTGCCGCATCGCAAATGTTGTTCACATCGTAGGTCAGCTTCGCTATCAAAGTGCCAGAAGGGTGCTCATCGAAAAACCGCGCCGGTAGATTCAGCAGACGATCAAACATCTTCGCGCGAAGGTCCATCACTATCCGGTGGGAAACCCAACCCAACGCCACATTACTCGCAAACGAAGCGATGCCCCTTACTAAAAAAATAGCTACCAATAAAATGGGTACCAGCTTAATCCACCGCGGATCATTATTGATGAAGCTGCCATCCAACAGCGGCTTGAGCAAAGCGGGAATGGCAGGCTCTGTGGCTGCCAGTGCTACCATACTAACAACCGCCAACAAAAAGGTGCGCCAATAGGGCCGTACATGACCTAATAGGCGAAAATACAAGGCTTTCGTGGAAGGCCCTTCAGTCATAGCAATTCACAACGGGAGATAGTTACTCGAAAACTCTCAGAAAGCGCTACCGGGAAAATTTGGACACTCCCACCCAGCTGACATTCCACGACAGCTTTTCAAAGGGTAGCAGCGCTCTTGGTGTACCCCCTAGCGCCACCATCGGGCTGATCTTTGAAACGCCTGTGTATCCACAGGTATTGTTCCGGCACTCTGCGCACATGCTCTTCGATCACGCGATTGATGCGAGCGGTATCATGGTACACATCGCTGCTCGGAAAATTCTCCAAAGGGGGAAGCACCTGCAGCAAGTATCCCTTTCCCTTCTCCAAACGCAATGGCAAGAATGGAATCACGGGACTGCCGGTAAGGCGTGTCAAGCGGGAGGTGGCCGTTGTCGTAGCCGCCGGGACACCAAAGAGCGGCGCGAAAACGCTGTGACGCAGGCCGTAGTTTTGATCCGGGGCATACCAGATGATCTTGTTTTGACGCAGACCTTTCACCACGCTTCGAATATCGCCCCGACGAATAATCTTATCAAGATAGCGTCGGCGGCCACGGATGAGCACTTCTTCAAGAACGAGATTATTCTGTGCTCTGGTGAGCGCCCTTGCGCGCCCTATGCGCAGTGAGAGCAACCGACCGGCGATTTCTGAGCAGGTAAAATGCCCGTTCAGCAGCAGTATGCCCCTGCCCTGCTTCAGGGCTGCGTCAATATGCTCCAACCCCTGCACACTGAACAACCGATCGAGCCGCCTGTCTGTCGCCCAGCAGCTCAGGGCGATCTCAAGTACAGCAATACCCAGGGACTCGAAATGACGCCGTAATAAAGCCTGCTGCTCAGCCTGGCCTAGATCCGGAAAGCACAATTGTAAGTTAATCGCTGCAATCTGCCGACGTTTCGGCAGCACCCGCATCAGCAATCGACCGCATACCGTTCCGATACCGAGGAGCCACCGATACGGCAACTGCACCAGCAACCACAGCATTCCGACGGCTATCCAGGTTGGCCACCAACGAGGGTGCATCGTTTCTGGAATGCGCTGAAAGTGCGATTTTAGGCTGCCGTCAAAAGTCACGATAACGCACGCTGGCAGTACTCTGTAGAAACCGACCCAGCCGTGCAGGGGCACCATACTGACACGATCCGGGGAAATTGAAAGCGAAGGTCCAAAAGCTCATCTTGAAGTCAGGAAAAACGTTACCGCGTGCAATAAAAACCATGGTACTTTCCATAGTCGTCATTGCGTGGCGACTCGAAATCCTTAGGTACTTCCCTGTACACTGCGATTCTGAATCACCGAGCACCTTGCGACTCCGGCACTCGCGACGGTTTCAAAACACTCTCTTGTAACGACCTAGGAGAACTCCGGCAGCCCGAAACATCCGGTCCAAGCAGAATGCGCATTGCTCTTATTAGGTTGACGTCACTAGGAGATATTATTCTCTGCATGGCCTCTTTGCAAATCATCAAGCGACATCTGCCGGCATGCACCATTACTTGGATCGCAGATAGCAAATTCGCCGATATACTCGACTACCATCCGGACTTGCAACACATCGTCAAATTAGATTTAAAGGGAACAAAAAAGCACTTTTCACTCGCCAAGGCATGGTCTGAGCTGCAAAAAATAACTAACCACGGGGATTTCGATCTCGCCATTGATCTGCATGGTATGTTGAAGTCTGCCATTATCACCCGTATTACGGCAAAGAAATGCAGTGGATTTGTAGCCAAGCAACTGAAAGAACCACTGGCCGGCTGGTTGTATAAAACGCGTTATCATATTTCTTTCGACATACCGGTTGTTGCACGATACGTTACGCTAGCCGCCAAGTCTCTTGGGTTTTCGTTCTTGGAAGAAGAGCTTATTGAGAAGCATTCCTATCTCTACTATTCCGATAAGGATAGATCGTTTACAAAGGAATACTTCAACCAAGAGAAAAAAAATATCATCTTAATTCCGGAAACAAGCATGCCTTACAAAAATTATCCTAAGGATAAGTATGCGAATATTGCCAATCTGCTTGGCGAAAACATACTCATCACTTCGGGTAATGCGGCTGAGAGAACAACAGCAGAGTATATTGCCGAAAAGTCTTCATTCATAACATTGCTACCCCCCCTCAATCTCAATCAGTTGAAAGCGGCGATATCCCAAGCCGATCTGGTGATTGGCGGAGACACTGGCCCAAGCCATATTGCCTGGGCGAACAATATTCCGTCTATTACGTTGTTTGGGGCAACGTCCTCTAACTGTAGTTATGCAACAAAGATAAATAAAATAATCACTTCGCAAAGGAGAACCGTGGCAAGACGCATCGATAAGGCCGATTTTTCCATCCGCGATATTCCTGAACGCATCGTATTAAAAGCTGCTGAGCAACTTCTGACGTAATGGATGCTAGGCCAGATCTATCTTTAGAGATTGAGGTTTGCGTAAGATCTCGTGGCTGCAACAGACTTATGGTGTACTCTTTGCTTCTGCGTGCTCGTTTAACACACATCGAGCGGGGGCCTTTCGCGCAGCATGTAACCGGAAAACCCGTGCCTTTTGATAACGATACGCCTGCAGAGCAGTGACATCGATGGGAAGACCGCTCAACCCCTCATCACAACTCTCGATTGTGAGTTGATTCTTATGCTTGATCACACATCTGAGCTGGCAGACTATTTCTACAGCCAACTGAACGAGCATGAAGCGTTGCTACAAGCGACGCGACAGGCCCTCGAAGAACCTTTCGCAAAGTGGGTACAGTTGGCAACGCAAGCGATTCGCAGTGGCGGTAAGATTATCCTCTTTGGCAACGGCGGCAGTGCGGCCGATGCCCAGCATATCGCTACCGAACTGACGGTTCGGTATACGCAATTTCGCGAGCCCATTGCGGCGGTTGCATTGACGACGGATACCTCCGCGCTGACAGCCATCGGCAATGATTATGGCTTTGAGCATCTCTTTGCTCGGCAGCTCCAAGCGCTAGGCCGAGAAGCGGATCTCGCAATCGCTATCTCCACTTCCGGTAACAGCCCCAACGTGATCCGTGCGCTGGCGATGGCCCAGCAGTTGGGAATGCGAAGCGCGGCGCTCACGGGCGGCGGCGGCGGTGAATTGACCAAACTGACCGATCCGGTGCTCATCGTCCCCTCCCATTGTACGGCCCGGATACAGGAGATGCACATAACACTCGGACATATGTTTTGCGGTGCTCTAGAGCGTTCCCTGGCACTGCTCTAAAACCGGCTTGACCATCCCCGTGAGTACGCGCTCGACACGGCACGTCTTGGTCATCAAAACATCCTCCCTGGGCGATGTGGTTCACACCATGACCGCGCTCACAGACGCGGCCATGGAAGCGTCGGATGTTCGCTTTGATTGGCTGGTGGAGGAGTCACTGGCCGATCTGCCTTCTCTGCACCCAGCGGTCGACAAAGTCATTCCCGTTGCGTTGCGACGCTGGCGGCGGCAGCCGTTAGCATTCCTCAGATCCGGAGAGTATCGAAATCTCAAAACCACCTTGGGGGCCATTCGGTATGATGCCATCATCGATGCCCAGGGACTGTTCAAGAGCGCTCTGCTGAGTTGGCTTGCCCAAGGAACACGCTATGGTCTGGACTGGTTTTCGGTACGCGAGCCGCTGGCGAGCCTCGCTTATCAGCGGCGATTCCGCATTGCTAAGGATACTCATGCTGTCTTGGCGCTGCGGCAACTGTTCAGCGCCGTGCTCGGGTATGCAATGCCTATTTCGGCACCGGCGCTGACTATTGATCGCACGCGCCTCCCGCCCCCTCCCTCTGAGCACCCTTATGTGGTCTTTCTTCACGCCACCCAGTGGCAAACGAAGCATTGGCCTGAGCATTACTGGACCGATCTGGCTCACCTTGTTCGGGGCGTGGGATTCACCATCTGGCTTCCCACTAACGGCGAAGCCGAATGCCGGCGGGCCCGCAGCATTGCAGAGAGTTGCTCTACAGCCCGAATCTTACCGCCATCGAAGCTCGCTGATGTGGTGGGCGTCCTTGCTGGCGCTCAAGGCGTTGTGGGTGTGGACACTGGCTTGGCGCACTTAAGCGCCGCCCTCGGTGTTCCTACCGTGGTATTGTTTGGTCCCACCAGCCCCCTGCGCACCGGTGCCGTCGGGCGCCATCACCGTAACCTGTCGGCGACCTTTGCCTGCGCCCCGTGCCTGCGTCGCCAATGCCGATATGACGGCCCAAGCCAAGTGACGCCCGCTTGCTTTGAAAGTTTATCACCCGCCCGCGTTTTCACTGAATTGATGTATCTGATAGCCGCACGCTCTGCGGCTTAAATCGCCGCACATTCGCGCCGTGTTCTCAAGCACTCGGTAACTACTGGAGACATTCCCTTCCCATTGGGTTCATGCCGGAGCGTTGCAAACATCGATGGGAACGCAAAAGACGGTATTACGGACTAACCTAGACAACTCGCACCAATGGTGGCCGTTAATCCGCTCGGATGAGCCACTCGAACAGTACGTTGTCTTAACAGTTTGCCATGTTTGCTGACGCAAGGATTACTTGTCATGTGAGCCGTATCGGCCGTCCGCTGTCGTGCGCTGCATTGCTGCTGGTTGCGGCCTGCAATACGCGCTTCGTTAGCCCCAACACGGCCGCCCTCGACCATACGGGGTTGGTAACCGGACAGGAAGTGGTCGCGGTGGCCAAGACCCTGGTCGGCGCACCTTACAAATACGGTGGCACTACTCCTGATGGCTTTGACTGCAGCGGCCTCGTGCAGTACGCCTACAAAAAAGCAGGCCTTAACGTACCCCGCAGCACCAAGGCGCAGCTTCGGTATGCCGCAAGTGTAAGTGTGGCTAACGTTAGCGCCGGGGATGTCTTGTTCTTTCGCGTCTCCGACCGCAAGGTCGCCCATGTTGGAATTTACACCGGGGATGGTCGATTCATTCACGCACCGTCCACCGGGCGGCGCGTATCCTATTCGCGAATTGACAACCCTTTCTGGAAAAAGCGTCTGGTGAGCGCTGGCCGATTATACTGAGAGCCTTACTCGACACCGTCTATTTGTCGCCCCTGTGCACCACACCCCGTAGGCATGACATTCGAGGGGCCGCGCAAATCGTGGAGAGTAAATCTATTTCCCTATACAAAAGCTTGAAAAAATCCGTTCCAGTAGCTCTTCTGAGCTAAATTCCCCCGTGATCTCGCCAAGGGCGTGGTGCGCATCCCACAAATCTTCCGCAACGAGTTCTACTGGTGCATGCGCGTAGAGCTGGCGGCGCGCGCAGTTCAGCGCCATCTCGGTTTTCTGCAAAGCCTCCAAATGCCGTCGGCGCGCGAGAAAAAGTCCCTCCGTGTTTTGCTGATATCCGGCCGTCGCTTTCAATTGCGCCTTCAAAAGTTCCAAACCGGCTCCCGTGCTGGCGGAAATTCGCACTGTAACCACCTCTGCGCCAAGCACGAGCCCCGGCAACGCACCACTCAAATCCACCTTGTTGCGGACCACGATCACCTGCGAGCTGGGGCCAACTTGAGCCAGGGCCGCTTGTTCCTGAGCACCGATTCCCGCGCCGCGGTCATCGACCATCAAGAGTATGATGTCGGCGCTCTCGATGGCCTTCCATGCGCGCGCCACCCCGTGGCGCTCCACCACATCAGAGGTCGTGCGAAGTCCCGCTGTATCCACCAGATGCAGCGTCAGCCCGTCGATCTGGATGGTTTCCCGCAGTAGGTCTCGCGTGGTGCCGGGAATACTGGTGACAATGGCACTGTCACGCTCGCTTAAGCGATTGAGGAGGCTCGATTTACCGACATTAGTCTTGCCAGCAATGACCACTGTAAGCCCCTCCCGCAGCAGGCGACCGGTGCGAGCACTCGAGACGGTTTGCGCCAGCAACTGCGAGAGCTCATCTAACCGCTTCGCCACACCGGCGTCAGAGAGGAAGTCGATCTCCTCCTCCGGGAAATCCATTGCCGCTTCCACCTGTACACGAAGGCCGGTCACCTGCGTCATCAGGCTCTGTATCCGTTCTGAGAACTGACCTTGCAGTGTTCGCTGCGCGCTGCGTGCGGCTTGTACCGAGGCACTGTCGATAAGATCAGCGATCGCTTCGGCCTGTACGAGGTCCAGCTTCCCGTTTAAGAATGCGCGTTGCGAGAACTCGCCCGGACGAGCGGTCCGAGCACCGAGCTGGAGCACCCGTTCAAGCAGCAGATCAATAATAATTTGCCCTCCGTGAGCGTGCAGTTCGAGCACATCCTCACCGGTAAACGAGCGCGGACCCGGAAAATAGAGAACAAGACCACTATCGATAGTCTCTCCTGACTCGTCCAAGAAACGCCGCAGGACTGCCCGACGGGGGGAAGGTACACCACCTAATAGCCCAATGGCAATTGCGTTCGTACCCATCCCTGAAAGCCGAATGATGCCCACACCGCCTCGACCGGGCGGTGTCGCCTGCGCGGCGATAGTGTCCTCGAATAGGAGCATGGACTGACGGTTAGCTCTATTCTGAGGCGATCCGGCGGGTAATTACCCACTGCTGGGCAATGGAAAGCAGATTATTGACGAACCAATAGAGCACCAGCCCGGAAGGGAAAAACAGGAAAAAAAACGTGAAGACAAAAGGCAACGCCATCATGATCTTGGCCTGTATGGGATCCGGGGGAGCAGGATTGAGGCGTTGCTGGAGAAACATTGTGATCCCCATCAGAATGGGTAGCACAAAGAACGGGTCGTAAGTCGAGAGATCATCGATCCAAAACATAAAACCAGCTTGGCGTAACTCCACGCTTTCCAGTAACACCCAGTACAGGGCGATGAAGACGGGGATCTGCACCACGATAGGCAAGCAACCACCCAGCGGGTTAATTTTCTCCTTTTTGTAGAGATCCATCATGGCCTGATTCATACGGGCACGGTCATCGCCATGACGCTCGCGCAGGGCCGTTAGGCGAGGCTGCAACTTACGCATCCTTGCCATCGACTTGTAACTGGCCGCAGAAAGATGGAAAAACGCCAGCTTAATAAGCACCGTGAGCAGAATGATGGCCCACCCCCAGTTGCCTACCCAGTCGTGGATAAACTCAAGGAGCCAGAAGAGCGGCTGTGCGATAAACCACAGCCAACCATAATCCACGGTGCGGTTCAAAAAAGGCGCAACCTGTTCCAGCCTATCCTGGATTTTCGGCCCCGCGAAGAGGGACATCTGCAGCGAACCCGATCCCTGGGAAGCGATCGTGGTCTCAGGCAGCATCACGCCGATGACATAGCGTGGTCCCGGTACGGCATTGGTATAAAAGTGGTTGAGGGTTTCCTGCGACGGCACCCACGCTCCCAGGAAGTAATGCTGAATCATGGCGATCCAGCCTCCCTTCGCAGTGGCGTTCAAATCCTCTTTGGCAATCTCGCCGAACTTGATTTTTTCATAAGGATTTTCTGGCGTTGAGAGCACCCCGCCGGTGTAGGTGTAGACAAAACCAATGCCGCCCTGCGAGGGCGGCTCGGTGCGCTGAAATTGCCCGTACATGCGCCCGGTCCAGGCGTTCTCCGTGGGATTCGTAACGTGGTATGTAATGTCAATAACATAGCTTCCACGCCGGAAGGTGTAGACTTTAGTGGCCTGAATGCCCGCTGGATTTTCCCAGCGCAGGTTAACTTCTAAGCGATCTTGGCCTTCCTCCAATACATAGGCGCTGCGCTCAGCCTCAAAGGTCGCGTGATGGTCCGGTGTGGACTGGGATCCCAAGAGGCCTGACTGAGCCACAAAAAGATCCGGCAACTGATCACTGAAGAGGCTAAAGGGAACATTAGGCCGGTCCACCGAGACGGAATATTTCAGCAGATCAAGCCGCCGTAAATTGCCGCCAACGGCATCGATCTCGGCGTCAAACAGATCGGTTCGCACGTGAATAGGTTGCCCCCCAACCAGTGCCGTAGTTCCGGGCACCTGCGTCGAGGGCCCGGCGCCAGCAGGAGCTTTCGGCGCCTGCGGCACATCGGGAGAGCCCTCCGCGACAGTGTCGTCTTGAGAAGCTTCGGACACTGGCTGCTGCTGAAGGCTGCCGTAGTCTTGCTGCCAGGCTTGCCACAGCAGGAAAAGAACCATGGCAAGCCCAAGAAATAGGATCGTTCGTAGTTGGTCGGTCGGCACAGCGCTGCGTTTCTAGCTAGAGTTGCGTCAGATGTACTGGAGTCGAGGTCATGACGGTGACGGCTTCTGGTCAGCCAGAATTAAGTTTTTGTAAAGAAATCGCTTGAATCGGGCTATCCACCCCTAGAAGGGGTGGCCTTCCGCACGGTTCATAGCTTCGCCACCGCGATTTCGGGACAAAAATCTCACAGGTGAAACCGACCATCTCTGACCACGCCCAAAGGACGTGGTTTTCCAATTTGGAATAAATCCATTATAAATCTTATAGTTATAGATAAAGCTCTCAGAAGGACATCATCTGCACGCCGCCGTGAGAGCACTTTGGCGCTTCACTTTCGCCCAATGTCGTTGCAGCGCAACAGCTACGTCCTCTGCGGCCATCGTGTCCACACCCCGGCGTGCAATAACAATCAGGTCCAGTTGACCTAGCTCTAGCTGGTGGAGACGAAAACTCTCTCGAATCAATCGCTTAAGTCGATTCCGTTGCACTGCTCGACGCAAATGCTTACGCGGAACGGCCAAACCGAGCCGCGGGAAACCAAGCGCATTGCAGCGAGCAAGAACAACGAGCCCTCCCTCCGCCGACCGCATTCCCTCGGAAAAAACGCGCTGATACTGACGGGTTTGAAGCAAACGCCGCTGCTTGGGAAACTGAGCAAAAGTAGGTGGCTTACACACGACTCAGGCCGTTAGCACAACGCGTCCTTTCGCTCGACGGGCTTTCAGAATGCGCCGCCCGGCCTTGGTGCGCATGCGGAGGCGAAAGCCATGCCGGCGCTTGCGTCTCAGGTTACTCGGTTGATAGGTTCGTTTCATAACATTCGTTCCGTCAAATGGGCAAGCAGCCACCCATGGCATGTAGGCTAAAGTTGCTTAGTATAGGGATGTTAATGAATCTCCATCAAGGCCTGTGCCAGCCAGGCAACCTGTGGATAAGGTCCAGCAAGCAGTATACACTGCCTAGAGCGTTTTCACGGTCATTGTGGTCGCAAGGCATGCTTGGGGAGGATATTCGGCGTGGGAGCAGGACTATGGCAACGATGCCTTGACCAGCTCGAAGGAGAGCTCTCTGCGCAGCAACTTAACACCTGGGTTCGTCCTTTACATGCTATTGAGGAAGGTGACAGTTTGCGCTTGTTGGCGCCGAATCACTTCGTTCGGGACTGGGTCAACGAACATCTCCTCGGACGTATTGTTGAGGCAATCGCTCGTGTGAACAATAACGATGAACCACGAGTGATTCTACAGGTAGGCAGTAAGGAGGGCAGTGACGATGACCTCGAGGTCGCTGAGCTTGTACCCCTGGGTTCTTCCCCAGCGGAGATTATACCGTTACGGCGCATCGGGTTGGGCAGTGGACTACGTCCCGAGTTTACGTTCGATACTTTTGTCGAGGGAAAATCCAATCAATTAGCGCGGGCGGCTTCGATGCAAGTTGCCAACAATCCTGGCGCGGCATATAACCCCTTGTTCATCTACGGAGGCGTCGGTCTCGGTAAGACCCATTTGATGCATGCCATTGGCAACCATGTAGTCGAGACCAAGGTCAAGGCGAAGGTGATTTACCTTCACTCGGAGCGCTTCGTTGCCGACATGATCAAGGCACTACAGCACAACGCCCTCAACGATTTCAAGCGCTTTTATCGATCCGTCGACACGCTCCTCATCGACGATATTCAGTTTTTTGCCGGCAAAGAGCGTTCGCAGGAAGAGTTTTTCCATACCTTCAATGCCCTGCTTGAAGACCAGCAGCAAATCATTTTGACCTGCGATCGTTATCCTAAGGAAGTCCACGGGCTCGAAGAGCGACTGCGCTCGCGCTTCGGCTGGGGACTCACCGTCGCGATTGAGCCACCGGAGCTGGAAACCTGCGTCGCAATTCTCATGAAGAAGGCCGGCTTGGTGGAAGTGGATCTATCTCACGAGGTAGCGTTTTTTATTGCCAAGCGTATCCGCTCCAATGTGCGAGAGCTCGAAGGGGCACTGCGGCGGGTCATCGCCTTTGCGCATTTCACGGGAAAGCCAATTACTCTGTCGCTTGTCAAGGAAGCACTCAAGGACGTTATTGCCCTGCAAGAGAAGCTGGTTACCATCGAAAACATCCAAAGGACAGTGGCACAGTACTACAAGGTCCGAGTCGCAGACCTTATTTCCAAGCGGCGAACCCGCGTCGTGGCGAGACCGCGCCAGATCGCGATGGCACTCGCGAAAGAGCTAACCGACCACAGCCTTCCGGAAATTGGCGATGCATTTGGCGGGAGAGATCATACCACAGTCTTGCATGCATGCCGCAAGGTAATCGAGCTGCGCGAAAAGCACCGGGTTGTTGATGAGGAGTATATCGCATTGTTGAAGACGCTTAGCACATGACAGGAAAGGCTGTGGATAAACCTGTGGATAAACCTGTGAATATCTTGTGGATAACCTGTGGATAAAATTTGCGGTATGATTGGCCGTAAAGTTATCCACAGGTTATCCACAGCTTATCCACCGACTTATACACAGGAAAATCTGCATCTAAGGAACTGAAAAAATAAGAAAAACCTATTTTTATCCACAGCTTGAGGGTATGCTAATTACTATTAGATCTTAGATCTTAAAGAATTTATAGTTATTATTGTTATAGACGCGGACGATGCAGTTTTCTCTGCCCCGGGACGCTTTGCTCGGCCCTCTGCAAGTGGTGCAAGGGGTCGTGGAGAGACGGCAAACGATTCCCATTCTTGCGAATATTCTGCTTACGAGCCAAGATAGCGTACTATCCATCACCGCCACGGATATGGAAGTGGAACTGAACGCGCAGACGAGTCTGGAGGACAGTAAGGACGGAGCGATCACTGTACCTGCACGGAAACTCATCGAAATTTGTCGCACTGCGCCACCAAACACGCGCATTGAGTTTTTTTCCAGTGGGAGCCGTGCCACCATTTTGTCAGGTCGCAGTCGGTTTGTGCTGACGACGCTGCCGGCGGCGGACTATCCGAGCAGCGATGGCTTTGATGAGGTGGCAACGATTTGTCTGGAGCAAAGCGCGTTGCGCCGGCTCATTGAGTTGACCGGATTTGCTATGGCAAACCAGGATGTGCGGTATTATCTCAATGGGCTGTTGCTAGAGCTTTCGGCCTCCGGATTACGCGCGGTGGCGACTGATGGGCACCGTTTGGCTTCTGCAGAATACCCCATGGACACACGGGTGAGTGATGGCGTTCAACAAGCGATTGTCCCGCGCAAGGGGGTGTTGGAGCTCATGCGGATACTGAGTCCAGGAAAGGAGAAAGTTGAGCTGGCTCTGAGCGCCCATGCGATACAGGCCCGTTTTCCCTCGATGCGCTTCACGAGCAAGCTTATCGATGGACGCTACCCGGATTACGTGGGTGTTATCCCAGATCCGGAAATGTGCGACAAAATGGTTTTTGTAAACCGAGAGCTTTTGAGGCAAAGTTTAACGCGTGCGGCCATTCTGGCGAACGAGAAGCATCGGGCGGTGAGGCTTGTGCTGGGACGGGATGGCTTACGTATCATTGCGAAAAATCCGGAGCAAGAGGAGGCAGAGGAACAACTAGAAGCCCGGTATATTGGCGAGCCGCTGGAAGTGGGATTTAATGCCTCGTACTTGATTGAGGCTATCGGCGCGGTACCGACAGAGACGGTGCAGATTTATTTTACCGAAGCAAGCAGTAGCTGCTTAATCAGGCCGGAAGGCCGAGATGATTGCCAATATGTGGTCATGCCGATGCGGCTCTAAGGAAAAGTGAAGGCATGGTCGCCGTGAATGAAGCTGCGCCGACTAGAAATTCAAAATTTGCGTGTCCTTCGGACACTCGCCATTAATCCCTCGCCGACCCTTAATCTATTTGTCGGACCGAATGGTGGTGGCAAAACGAGCCTGTTAGAAGGGATATATGTGCTCGGGCTAGGCCGTTCATTCCGCACACGCCACATCAAAGAAGCCGTAGCAAATGACAGCAACGGCTTGGTCGCGTTTGGTGAGCTCAGCCTAGAAGATGGTCGCACAGTTTGCATTGGAGTTGAGCGACAACGGGGAGTGAGTCGGATCCGGATCGATGGACAGGACGTGCACACGACCTCTGAACTGGCACGGACGATGCCCCTGTTTATGATCACACCGCATGGGCAGTGGTTATTGGCGGAAGGTGCGCAGCAGCGCCGGAAACTAATCGATTGGACGTTGTTTCACGTGGAACCGGCCTATCTGGCTGTTTTGCAGCGTTATCACCGTGTGTTACGTCAACGCAATGCCCACCTCAAGCAAGCGTCGGCCGTTGGTTTGCCAGCGTGGAATCAACAGGTGGGGGAACTTGGTGAAGCGGTGCATACATTTCGGCAACAGTATCTGGATACACTGACGCCGCGCTTTGCGGAGATCCTGGGAGAATTTCTACCGGTATCCGTGGATCTCGCCTATGAACCTGGCTGGGATGTGAGAAAGACACTTCGGGAGATCCTTACCGCAACCACCGGTGAGGCAAGGTTGCGGGGATATACTTCGGTTGGTCCGCATCGAGCCGACTTGCAATTTCGCGTCAACGGAATACCGGCTCAGCGGGTACTTTCTCGTGGTGAAGGAAAATTGTTGATCCTTGGATTTCTATTGGCACAAGTAGATTGCGTAATCACGTCCACCACCAAGGTTCCTATTCTGCTGGTGGATGATTTCCCAGCGGAGCTTGATGTGGAGAGTCGTAGTCGATTCATGCGCTCTCTGGCTGAAAGAAAGGCTCAGACGTTTTTTACGGCTTTATCAGATGCGGCCATTGATGTTTCCCACTGGGCGGATGCAAAGCGGTTTCACGTGAAACAGGGGCAAGTAGAAGAACTCGCGGTGTGACTCACCCTCCTACGGCCTCATTAGGCTAATCTCCGGTTTCTTACACGCCGACTGTGCAGCCACAAGATAGGGTTACGTCTGTGTTTGCTGTCGGCGACCGCGCGCCTTGGAGCACAATAACTTTTCGAGCGAAAATGGTGCGCTAAATGGGCGCTCACCTCGCGCTTCGTGTTCAGCCATAGTAGGGTTGTAAGTTGGCCGCAACCGCCGCGCGTTGGTACGCTACAGCAGGGACATGTGACGCAAGTGATGCGCTTGAGGTAATTCTAGGATGCAAAATGTAGAACCCGAACTGGTGCCGGAGCAGCGCTACGATTCCTCGAGCATCAAGGTTTTAAAGGGACTTGATGCGGTACGAAAGCGGCCGGGAATGTACATCGGTGATACCGATGACGGTACCGGACTCCACCACATGGTTTTTGAGACCGTCGATAACTCCATTGACGAAGCGCTCGCAGGTTATTGCACAGCCATCGATGCCATTATTCATGACAATGAGTCTGTCACCATTACCGATAACGGGCGCGGGATCCCTGTCGATATACATGAGGAGGAAGGACGCTCGGCGGCAGAGGTAATCATGACGGTTCTACACGCCGGGGGGAAGTTCGATCAGCATTCCTACAAGGTTTCTGGCGGTCTGCACGGGGTCGGTATTTCGGTGGTTAATGCGCTTTCTGAAAGCTTGCAGCTAACCATTCGTCGGGATGGAAAAGTCTATCAACAGGAGTATCGCTACGGCACACCCACCGCACCGCTGAGTATAACGGGGAAAACCCAGGAAACCGGCACGGAAATTTTATTCAAACCGAGCCCTCAGATATTTAGCAACATCGAATTTCATTATGACATCTTGGCAAAACGCCTTCGTGAGCTTTCCTTCTTAAATCCAGGGGTTCGAATAAAGCTGTTGGATGAGCGCACGGGAAAACAAGATATCTATCAATACGATGGTGGTATTCGGGCCTTTACAGAACATTTAAATAAAAACAAACATCCCATACACGAAAGCGTACTGCATTTCTCCACGCAGAAGGATGACGCTCTGGTCGAGGTGGCGATGCAGTGGAACGACTCCTACCAGGAGACTATTTTCTGTTATACCAACAATATTCCGCAGCGTGATGGCGGTACTCATCTTGCCGGCTTTCGCTCCGGTCTCACACGAACCCTAAACCAGTACATGGCTGAAACCGGCGTCAGCCAGAAAGCCAAAGTTGAGCCCAATGGCGATGATGTTCGGGAAGGCCTCACCGCGGTGCTTTCGGTCAAGGTGCCTAACCCTAAATTTTCCTCTCAGACTAAAGAAAAATTGGTTTCCTCAGAGGTGAAGGCGGTGGTGGAATCGGCCCTGGTCGACAAGCTCTCGGAATTTCTCCTCGAGCGCCCGGCCGAAGCAAAGGCGATAACAGCAAAGATCGTCGACGCCGCGAGAGCCCGTGAAGCGGCACGGCGGGCCAGGGAGATGACGCGGCGCAAAACAGCACTGGATATCGCTGGCCTCCCAGGTAAGCTGGCAGACTGCCAGGAGAAGGATCCAAAAAAATCAGAGTTGTTTCTCGTCGAAGGCGATTCCGCTGGGGGTTCCGCCAAACAGGGCCGAGATCGTCGCTTTCAGGCCATCTTGCCTCTGAAGGGCAAAATTCTAAATGTGGAAAAGGCACGTTTTGACAAGATGCTGTCTTCAGCTGAAGTAGGAACACTCATCACCGCTCTGGGCTGCGGCATTGGTCGTGAGGAGTATGATCCGGATAAGGTCCGTTATCACCGCATTATCATCATGACAGATGCAGACGTTGATGGCTCGCATATTCGTGCTCTGCTCCTGACCTTCTTCTACCGGCAGCTTCCGGAGTTAATTGAAAGGGGCCATGTCTACATTGCTCAACCCCCTCTCTATAAGCTGAAGAAAGGAAAGCAAGAGCGCTACATCAAGGACGACCGGGAGTTGGATGCGCAATTCATGACAATGGCGCTGGAGGCGGCGCAAATCTATCCGGCCAATTCCAATGAACCGATCGGAAGCACCTGGCTCGCGTCCCTGGCGCGGGATTACCTCCGCTTCCTGGGGATCACTAAACGCCTCTGTCGGAGAATTCATCCAGAAGTATTGGAGCTCATGGTGCTAATGCCCTTGCTCGAGGGAGAGGCGCTTGATCGGTCGGCGGACGTGAACGCCTGGTTCAAGGAACTTGAGAGACTGCTCAATGACGCGGCGCCGCCTACCGGAAACTTCCAGATCACCATCGAGCCTCGTGCAGAAACGAGTTTCGTTGCCCATATTGTTGCGACTACCCATGGTGTGGAATCGGAGCGGCCGGTCGGTGCCGAGTTCTTTCGTTCCGCGGAGTACCGGAATTTTGTGCAGCTGGGACAGGAGATGAATAAAGCACTCAAGAGCGGGGCGCGGGTGCAGCGGCAAGATAAAACCAAGACCGTTCATAGCTTGAAGGAAGCGTTGGTTTGGTTGCTTCAAGATGCGCAACAAGGCATTCACACCCAACGGTATAAAGGCTTAGGTGAAATGAACCCGGATCAGCTGTGGGAGACGACGATGAATCCGGAAACGCGGCGCTTGCTCCAAGTGCGTATCGAAGATGCTGTGGCTGCGGATACCATTTTTACCACCTTGATGGGAGAACAAGTGGAGCAACGGCGAGACTTCATCGAGACCAACGCACTGTTCGTTGCGAACCTCGACACTTAAAGATTTCGGGCCATAGTCATCGTTTCGGCCGGGGTGGCCGTTAGTTGCCTTGCCTCAAGGGACGTCGTGCATACCTGCATCGCTCTGCAATCCTGCGTCGCTTGCAGGACCGGGGCTCGCCATCCACGGCGAGCCCGTGCGACCGGCGGAAGTGCCACTGGCACTTCTGCTGGCTCGGTCTTACCCTTGTAGACTTG
>JBAPTW010000031.1:0-10399 GCA_049282355.1 Gammaproteobacteria bacterium
GAACGCGCGATGTCTGGCATTTGACCAACCAGGTCACGCGCAAGATCTTGGCCCATACCCTCGGCGTCTGGCTCAACATCCAACAAGGCCGTGAGCCGTTGGAACTGGACAGTTTGGTGATGGCTTAGCCTGAAAAGTTGCACATCACGTAGCTTCTTAAATGCGCTTCTTCATCAGTAGTAAGCTTCGCCCGAAAGTAACTCCGGAGCGCTTCCTCGAGTACATACGCCGCCAAGGCATGGTCGATTGGAACAGCTTCAAGAACGGCGTTCTGCTCTATCCCCATTACCGAATGGGACCATCCGTCGGTATTCTTGGCTTCATCGAAGCCAGGGACGAGATGCACGCTCGGGCTATTCTCTCAGAATCGCCACTGGCGCTCTTTGTGGAGTTCGACATCGAGCCAGTTAGTGCCGTCGCGCTGTTTGAGTGATCGCTTATTGCGTGTACCATAGCGGCGTCGCACGACGGCTCAGCGCGGTGCGCGGAAGCAGAGAGCCACTTCGGGTTTGGTCAATACGTAGACATACATGACATACTGCGCCGCGAGCAGGACCAGCAACGACGGAGCACGGGTACCCTCGAGGAAGCCATCCAACACAGGCAAGGGGAATACCCAAAGAAGCACCGCTCGTGTCCAAGCACTGCCCTGTCGCAGCTTGACCCCTATAAGCAATATTAAGCTTGCCGACAGCAGCAGCAGCGTTGCTAAACCGGAGAATTCGTCGGCAATTTCGTTGAAATGCTCGCAGGCGCAAATGACAAGCATGATCAGCAAAACCAGCAAGCCAATCCCCTGAAGAATTAAGCCCCATGAGATCAAGGCAATGCTCATGGGACATGATCGGCGGCGTTTCTCCTCACGAGATCCCCCGCCGCTGTTCTCCACCCTGCTGTCTTGCATACAACGGCTACTTGACTGGCGCTCCTGAAACGCGCCGAAGATTTGCTTCCATGCCACAGAAGCTGCTTTAAAAAGTACTGCGTTTATGCTGGCGGTGTTGCCCGGCAGCTCGCACTCCTTGAACTCGCCTGTACACTCAGGTTTACTCGCCCCATCCCTAGGCTCGCCTTTTCTAGGCTAGGCGGCGGCTGTTCACAACTGTTCCTGACGATTTTGTTTCGCCGCCGTGCGCCATGCGATTTCAGCGCTCGCCGGAATTCTAAAACACCCTCTCAGAGACTCTATGTAACAATAAACAAAGATAAAGGCATTGACGGGGCGCAATATACTTTATAAAAGGCGCATACTTCCCATTTCCCCTGCTTGACTCGGACGTAAGCATGCTGAGAACAGGCTGGTGCAGTAAAGCGATGCATCTCCCACTGACGCCATTGATGCCGTCTTCGAGGACTATTTCATCGACCACCTCTACGCATTTCATAGCCGCTCCGACCCTGATTGCAGTAAAGACCATATTGCACGAACGTTCTCCGCGCGGCCGGACAAAGCAGAGAACATCCTTGCTCTCGTTGATGCTCAGTGCCAGTGGCTGCAGGACAGTGGATTTGCGGATGCAGATTGCTTCTTCAAGCTCTTTGAGTTGGTTCTGTTTGGCGGTCGCAAACTCGCTTGATGCGCAGCATTTCGTTGCCACCGCGCTGCAGCTCGTACTGGACCCGTTCTATCTGAACGCAAAAGCCACGCGCGTTAAACTCCTCCACCAGCAAACGCAAGTGGGGTGATCTTTCGAGTGCCAGGCTCAGGATCGGAAAGATCCGCGCCTCACTCGCTATTCGCAACATCTCACAGACAGAGGCACGGTGAAACTCATAGCTGTAACGGTCGCAGTAGAGCAATAGGAAATGTGAACACAAGGCAATATCGAAACTATCGTTGTCAAAATCCAGTGACGGCAGTTCCCCACGGACATATCTTCCGTCATGCTGACCATTCTCGTAATCACCAGCAAACTTTCTCAACGCCTCAATGCGGTTCGCTTTCAGGCCAGCGGGCGATTTATGGTAGCACCAGGTCCAGTCGTCCGGGCTTGCTCTCACCTGATCAATGATGTCATCGACAACGCGGAAAAACTGCTTCGCAATGTCTTCCACGCTGAGAACATAAAGCGGATCGACCGATACCACCCGCAATCCAAGACCGTTCATCTCGGCGTTAAAGCTCGCCGGACCATCACCGATGCCAACGATGCGCTGTCGCAGATCATCATCAGTGAGGTTGAACATCTTCCGATACTCATCAAGGGATCTGCCAAACGGAACCACTTTGTCGAGTTTCATGGCTATTACAGTAACGATGTGCCGCAGAACAAGCTATTTACTCAAGCCCTCAAAGCCGAGGTGTCGAGAGAATTCCTAGACGCCATTCCACGCAGTAATGGAGTACTATTGAAGCCACTCAAAGCGCGTTTCGCCAAGCTAGATTACCTGTTGGCGCTTCCTTGTTCCGGTACCTCCATGCTCCACTGCCATCTGCGCTTCAGTTTTCAGCCCGAATTTCTTCATAGCCCACGCTGGAGGGCAAAATCTCGTAAAGGAGCTCTGAAAGCAATTAAACCCGATAAACAAGGTAAACCATGTCCATAGGGCATTATGAAAAAGAGCGAGTAAGGAAGTCAGCATCACCATAACGCCGCCGAAGGCAAACAGTGCACGCTCAACTGACATTTAATTCTCCTTTCCTGCAGGTAGGCACAGCTTGCGCTGACATCGCCAATAAGGGCACGAAGTCAACACACGACAATCCGAATCCCACGCCGAGGTCTTGTCAATCGGTGGCGGCGGGGAAACGATAAGAAATTTCTTTCAAAACCAAGCATAACCCTCCCAAAGACCGGCTTAAAACCCCTTGCTGTAACCCCCGCAACTAGGAAGGCACGCCTTGAAGGAGATTGATCGTGATCTATCGAGGGATGCGGCCTTATCGGCGATGCGGCAAGAGGAAATGTCGCTCCAGCCAGGTAGACTCTTCATCGGTATAGAAGCTGGAATGTAGCAGGAAACGCTGACCGGTGCTGCTTGTCGAGGGAAAAGGCGGTGCCGCGACAATGATTTCTTCATGCCCGACGGCGTCGACATGAGAAAACAAGGGTCGTAGCCTTGCTCGATGCCGCAAGGTTACGTTAGATTTGCAGCCCGACGGATCCTTCGGGACGGTCGGATAAGATAAGCAATGCGGATTAGAGAGCCAAGTAACTTTACCCCAGGAAGCGCCGACGGAGCGTAAACAACGCCGTTCGTCATTCGAAGGTTATGTTGAAAGGAAAGTAAGTGGTCAACCCCACACCCAACCCTAGACGACGTCACGGACTGTGGCGCGTCTTGGGCCTGATGGACTGGCTCGGACGCTATGAGCTGGCAACGCTGATTAGCCTCGTGCTTGTGGTGGGAAGCATCTGGGCCTTTGTGGAGATCGCCGAGGAAGTCGTAGAAGGAGAAACCCATTCCTTCGACGAAACCATATTGCTGGCCATGCGCAATGCGAAGGATCCGGCCGATCCTTTGGGTCCGAAATGGCTTGAGGAATTAGCACGCGATTTTACCGCCCTTGGCAGCGTCGGTGTGATGACTCTTATAACGGTGACAGTGTCGGGCTTTCTTTTGCTTCAGGCTAGACGCCGGGCAACGCTGTTGATTTTGGCTGCAGTGGGCGGGGGGCTACTCATCAGCACCCTCATGAAACAGGGTTTTGATCGGCCGCGCCCGGATCTTGTGCCTCATGGATCGTATGTTTATACGACGAGCTTTCCCAGCGGTCATTCCATGATGTCGGCCGTAACCTATTTGACACTCGGCGCCCTACTTGCCCGCGTACAGCCAAGGCGGCAGCTGAAAGCCTACCTCTTGATGATTGCGATATTGCTTACCGTACTGGTGGGAATCACCCGCGTCTACCTGGGAGTACACTGGCCAACAGACGTATTGGCAGGATGGACAGCGGGTGCCGCCTGGGCGCTGATATGCTGGCTGGCCGCGAGGTGGTTACAACATCGCGGCCAGATGGAACCGGACCGGCAAATGCCGGAACAACTTGAGTAAATACCCTCTCTTCAGTGTCATAAAAACCGACGGCTTACGCTACCCTTAAGCGTCAGCAGGATCGGCAGCTTTTGTGCAAACCGTTCAAAAGTCTTGCCGTGCCCAAGCGGCGGAAAATTACAGCACGCTGCTTTGAACCTATCGACGTAGAGCACAACTGCCTTTCTATCCGTGAAGCACGGGCGCAAAGTGCATCATGGCACAGCTGTCGCGACATCAAATTCACGCTGGCATTTTGGCGCCCGAGAAACTTGATTCCGAGGGTTAACGAGATTAGTCGCTCAGGACAGACACCGGCTGTTGCCATCTTTGCTAACGTTGGAGCACGTGATATGGGTATTCTGGCAAGCTAAGAGCTAAGCAGTGTCGAGCAGTATCTAGCAGGCGAGAAGGACGCCGAGGTTCGCCACGAATACGTGGCGGGGCACACCTACGCCATGGTCGGTGCCAGCGTCTACCACAATCGGATTGCGCTCGCCTTAGCTTCGGAACTGCGATCACGATTGAAAGGCGGATCTTGTGACGTCTTCCTGTCGGATATGAAGCTGCGTGTCACAGATGCCTTTTATTATCCGGACATAATGGTTTGTTGCGATGCGGCAGACGACGATCCTTACACCAAGACACGGCCGATCGTCATTGCCGAAGTCCTCTCTCCGGCTAGCCGCACCATCGATGAGCGAGAGAAAAGAGCGGCTTACCAATCCTTGCTTTGTCTTCAAGAATATCTCTTGCTTGAACAGGATCGGGCGGAAGCACGCCTGTATCGTCGGCAAGATACTCGCTGAGTAGTATTCCAGATCGGCCCCGAAGGGGTGATCGATTTGCCCTCTCTAGGATTGGCTGTGTCCGTTCAGAGCCTCTATGAGGGGGCATGGCGATAACGAGAATCGGCCAAAGAGGTAGGAGTGTACTGTCAAGGCATGACCCCTTCAAAACCTACCTGTGAGTGACCCCTTCAAGACCCAACTGCGCATGCCCTACTCATGGGCGCCAAACCAGCTCTGGAAGAACGAGCGCTCTTGTGATTCCGACGGGATCCAGCGTTGTTCGTACTGAGCTTGGGCATCGCTCTTGGTCATGGCGACACCGGTTTCGTTCATGCCGATGGCGACGGTGAAGATGATGAGCGAGTTGATGATGTAGAAAACGATGCGTTGAATCATTGGGACGCTCTTGTCGGCCCAGACCACCAGCCCGAGCAGAAAGCTGACCAGCAAGCCGGTGATATGCCCGGGCAACTCGAACTGACTCACCAGGGTGCCGGTGATCATCATGGCCGTGGCGCCGGCCACACCCGGTGTCAACATCGACTTTGAGCGAAAGAACTCGTCCACCGCACCTTTTTGTTGTTCTACCTCCATCGCAGCCTCCTGCTTGTCTAACCACAGGTTTATGTTTCCCTACCCGGGGCTTGAGGGAGGCCTTGATTGGCCTCCACGCGCAGCGTCAGCGCTGGCTCGTCTTGGCGGGTCTGGCGCAACACCTCGATCGGCATAGGCTTTGTCCAGATACAGCTTACCGCCGCGCAACGGCTGAGCAATCTGGCAAAACACCGGCAGGTCGTGATCGCTGGCGGACGCGAGCCCGATGTCATCGAGCAAGGGCAGTGTTCCCGGGCGACGTAGCCCCAACACAGGGATCTTAACCCCGTAAATTTTAAAGCGGTCTAAATTCCTTGAAACGGATCATCTGCCATAGCGTTGTCACACTCGTCGTCTGATAGGTTGTGAAGAAACCGTAGCAAGAACGCCCCGCAGGCAAGGCAAGTCGGACGGCGCACAGCGACGAGACCTATGCTGCTAAATAGGCGTGACGCAAGCACCACCGAACACCGCCACGACAGGCACAGTCGTCGTTTAAGCAGCTTCTAAGCGAGGCGATGAAGAACGACACGTGAAGTGAGTCGATCCACCGGCTTCGAACCTAAAGTTTTTCCCGAGCTGGCCGATTAACCAATATAGCCTTCTGGGCATGTGACCTCCTCCTAGTTCGCGACCAAACGGCTAAAGGATTGCCGGGTGGCGTACCTTTCCGACCAACATTCACAAGTCATCGTATTCGGGAACGAGAAAGGCGGGACCGGCAAGTCCACGACGGCTATGCATGTGGTCATTAGCCTGCTCGCAAGCGGTGCCCAAATCGCTGTTATCGACCTCGATCGTCGCCAGCAAACGCTAACCCGCTACCTAGAGAACCGCAGCAGCTACGCAAATAAACACAGCCTCGTCCTCCGCTGCCCGGAAGTTCATACCTTACCTGTATCGAATCATCCCAACATCGTAGAGCGAGAGCAGGAAGAGGCCGAGTTTCTGACAAATTTCGTCGATAAACTCGACCCAGTAAACGACGTGATTGTCATCGATTGCCCCGGCAACGACACGCCGTTAGCCCGACTGGCTTACGCGCTGGCAACAACGCTCATCACGCCTTTGAATGACAGCTTCGTCGATCTCGATATCATTGCCCAAGTCGATCCAGACACCTATGATGTTGGGAAGTTGAGCCTGTACAGCGAGACCGTCTGGGAGAGCCGCAAACAGCGGGCACTCGCCGGTAAACGCGGACTTGACTGGATCGTCATGCGCAATCGGATCGGTACTACCGAGTCGAAGAATAAGCGCCGCGTAGATGGAGTGCTAAAGAAGCTCCGCGGACGAATTGCCTTTCGCTACGTCCCTGGTCTGTCGGAACGCGTAATTTACAGAGAGCTGTTTCCCAAAGGTCTGACACTCGTCGATCTCATTGAGGTGGGCGCCAAGCTAAGTATGTCCCATGTCGCTGCACGCCAAGAACTGCGTAACTTGATTCGAAATCTTCGGTTGCCCGATAAGGTGATCAACCAAACACCGCGCGGCTGATACTTTTACCTTCTCCGCTTCTACTAAGAACCCCCGTTCTACTGAGAAGCATCAAATAAGCGACGTTTGGCCCTCGCGTCCCTCATCTTCTATGCCGCTTGAGAAAGCGACCGTCCTTTTTCATTAAGTCCGTTGCCGCAAAGCGAGTTTCCTAAACTGCCTCTCGATGAGGCAATGCCAAATACTCCCTTGCCCCTGCAACTCCCTCTCCATTATACCAGCACATCGCCTTTCTCTTTCTGCACCCTTAGCTGCAGGACAAATCATCTAGTGAGGCAGGGTAACCCCTGGTCGCAAATTCCCGTACAATCTCCCCCTATCCGCCCCTGATCTCAGAAGGATTCGATATCTTGCTGCAGAACGCATTTTTCATCGGACTGCTGATCCTGGTTACCCTCGGATTTGGCGGTTTACTGTCTGATTTCTTCTTGCCGATTTTCTGGGCCGCCACCTTCGCTGTGATCTTTCATCCTTTACACTTGCGGTTGAAAGAAGCCTTAAAAGGCAGAAATACGTTGGCAGTGTCTCTCACTATGCTCATTATTATCGCCGCGGTTCTAGTGCCGGCATTTCTTATTGCTTCAGCGGTAGTTCGCGAAGCCGCGAAGCTGTACACGAACATTCAATCGGGTCAAATCGACACAGCGGCACCTCTAGCATGGATACAAGCAATGATGCCGCAAGCATTTGAATTAGCGCACAAATTGGGGATCGATCTTAGCGCCATTCAACATAATCTCACCACACTCGCGGTATATGCTAGTCAGCGGCTAGGTTCCTCCGCCATTTACGCCGGGCAAGAAGCAGTACGGTTCACCGCCATGTTCTTTCTAATGCTTTATCTACTATTCTTCTTTCTGCGGGATGGCGGGCGGTTGCTTGAGCTCATCATCCATGCCCTGCCGATTGGAGACGAGCGCGAACGACAACTTCTATCAAAATTCGCGGAGGTATCTCGTGCAACGGTCAGAGGAACGCTCCTCGTTGGAGTGATTCAAGGGACGTTGGGAGGGCTGCTTTTCTGGCTCCTAGGGATTGATGGCGCGGCCTTCTGGGGCGTCCTCATGATGGTGCTCTCATTGTTACCTGCCCTTGGACCAGCCCTGGTGTGGCTACCGGCGGCGATCATCCTGTTCGCATCGGGCGCTTTCCTCAAAGCGATCATACTCGTAGTGTCTGGCGTCTTCATAATAGGCCTAGTTGACAATTTATTGCGGCCCATTCTGGTCGGACGCGATACAAAAATGCCCGATTACCTCGTGTTACTCTCGACGCTCGGCGGTCTGACTGCTTTTGGAATATCCGGCTTTGTCATCGGCCCGGTGATCGCCGCCATGTTTCTTGCCGTGTGGACGATGTTCGAAGCCGAGCACCAACAGAGCCGCCCCGGTTGAGCGTTAGTATTCATATCTTCAACACCCCGCGGCAGTTTTAGCCTAATGATTTCCCTCGATATAAGCCGCATCTCCCGCACCCGCTCGCAACCAAGGCGTCACCGGTAGCTTAATTGAGGCGCAAGAAAAGGCCGAAACACGCCCATCCTCACTCCCTAAAGGTGCCGCGAGCATCGCAGTCGTAAGTCGCACGATGACCAAGCCACCGGCGTGTCCGAGGAGTGGCCGTCCGTTCGTACGCTGCAAGCCATTACTCATGTCAGAATTGTACGCTGCAAGCCATTACTCATGTCAGAATTGAGCGCATTTGGATGCTGATTTCTGATTGATTCTACCTCCCTGTGCATCGTGTCTCAGCGGCGTATCGCCGCAAAAGCCACCCTTTTTTTGCGGGAATACTGCGGAGCCACGCCACGCCAACGCAGCCCTGAACCCTAAAATGCAAGTCAAAAGCTCGACCTTCTGTCAATCCTATTGAGACAGTTCTAGGCGTCACTCGACGAGAGCCGGAGAAAGCCTACAGTTGTGCTGTCAGCACTGTGAGTTAATGAGCAAAAATGAATAGCCACAAACGTTAAGCTAGTTCGCTCAGAAATGGCGCGAACGAATGAGGAGAAACGAGAATGATCGAGAAGCTTGTCATTGCCACCGACCAGATCGGATATCACCTGAACATAGATGGACAGGAAGGATGCGCGAATGTTGTATATTTTGGCGAAGAAGGCGTAGCCGGCGCGATGAGGCTGTATGCCGAGAAACAGATTCCAGTTTTTGACTGCCGGGTCGAAAAGGGAGCGCCTGCGGAGGCACTGCGGCGTCTAGCAGAAGAGGAGCTCCGAAATTACCTGCAGAGTCCAGAAGCAACCACTCATTAAACTACCTAGATTCAAGGTCATTCATAACCATTCAGGTAGGCACTTTGCGTCAAGTAGACAGATGTGTAGCCGTTCGATTCTGCTAAGCGAAGATGGGCTATTCTGCCAAGAGGTCGGCAACCAAATGCGGATAGCCGCTTATTCTTTGAATAGCGCCGCAATCCGGTCTTGAATTGATTCCGCTACACGTCGTGGATCTGCAGCATCGCGAATCGGCCTTCCTACCACAATATAGTCCGCTCCATTTCGAAACGCTTCTTCTACATCGACGGTTCGCTTCTGGTCATCTACGTTTGCCACCGGTCTAATACCAGGGGTAATAATCACAAAGGCATCTCCATAGCATTCCCGAAGTCTTGGCGCTTCCAAGCCAGAAGAAATTACTCCATCGCACCCAAGCGACAAAGCCCGTCTTGCCCGCGAAAGCACCAACTTTGAGACATCACACTGGAACCCGAGATCTTCAAGGTCTTTCTGATCAAGACTAGTCAGCGCTGTCACTGCCAATATCCCCAAACCTTCTTTCTCCTCCGCCGCTGCCCGGAGCATGGCATCGTTCCCGTGGACAGTAGCAAAGGTTGCCTCATATGTACGTAACGCTCTAACCGCGAGTCGCACCGTTTCCGGAACGTCGAAGAGCTTAAGATCCACCATGACCTGCTTATTTTTGTCACGAAGCCAGGCCACCAACTCAAAATAGCCACCTGCCATGAAAAGTTGCAAGCCTAGCTTGTAAAAATTGACGGCATCGCCAAGCTGCTCGACATAGTGCAGTGCCTCATCAGTACTGGATACATCCAGGGCGAAAATAAGCCGATCCCGGGCTTGTATAGTACGTTTGAAGGGGACCGTCGCTTCTAATTCTCTTTGCATCTCTACTTCTCGGATTCATGGACAGAGCAACTTTGTCAGACTTGTCTGAACTCTAACAAACGACTAACAACTTAGGTGCTTAGGGGCATGATGAGCACGGCGTCAGAAATCGCTACTTCCACTCTGGCGCTACCCCGTACTGTAGTGCCAACATTCAGCAGGTGAACAAGTCCGAGCAGAGTGTACCCTATTTTTATCCTTCACGTGGACCAGCTTTGTTAACTATGCAGGTAAAAAATCTGCTCCGCTTACCATGGCAGCATTGCGCGATAACTCAGGATCCTCATAATAAGCCCTGCATTTCGTTGTCGGTAATCCTGGGCTGCAATCCGCCTACAGAGCACGCCGCACGGCGACGAGACAAAATGGCCGGGAGCTATTTGGAACAGCCTGCGGC
>JBAPTW010000032.1:0-1690 GCA_049282355.1 Gammaproteobacteria bacterium
ATACAGCCTACGCGTTAGCGCAGAAATACGACCTGCTCTTCGGATTCGGCACTGACACTCAGGGCATGCCCGCGCTCGCCGAGCGTCAGGGAGCTCAGTTGGCGAAGCTCGCCCGCTATTTCGAGCCGTGGGAAGTGCTGAAGATTGCGACCAGCCAGAATTACGAGATCTTCAAGCGTTCCGGGCCGCGCGATCCCTATCCCGGCGAGAACGGTGTAGTTCGGGAGGGCGCGTATGCCGATCTGCTTCTGGTCGACGGCAATCCGCTCGAGAACATCGACCTGATCGCAGACCCACATACGAACTTCGTCATCATTATGAAGGACGGCGTGATTTACAAGAACACGCTTTGATAGCCTGAGTATTATGCTTTTTACGGGATAGATTCCCTTTTACTTATTAGCAGGTTGTATGGTCATGAGAACCGACACCTAAGAGCTTCACGAACCTTCTGTGGTTTCCTTCGAGGATGCCTGCCGATTCATCATCAAGGTTGGAACTGCGGCCCATAACTATGGTTCCACCGCAACCCGGCTGGAGTCGTTCCTCGCCAATCTCGCCTTCGCGGGCCATGTGCTGTCGGTCGTCGGCGGAAAACCGTTCGACACTCTCGTCGAAGAGCGCTTTCTCTCCCCGCTCGGCATGGATGCGACACGCTTCAACTACAGCCCGACCCCTCCCGACGACAATTACGCCTGGGGTCATCCACCGATCTTTACCGACGACAAGATCGACGAACTTCAGCCGATCTTCACGCCATTCCCCCCGACGGCCGGGTCCGCCGGCGGAATCCAATCCACGAGTCAGGACATGTTGAAGTACGCCCGCTTTCAGTTGGACGGGAAAGACTCGTCAGGCAACACGCTGCTGTCCAAAGAAGCACTGGCCTTTGCCCACGCCCCGGCAGTCGATGCTCCGACCGGCGAGTTCACCGGACTGACCTGGTTCGTCCGCAAGTACGGCGAGATCACAAGCGCTTTCCACGGTGGGACCTACATCGGTTACCGTACCTTTCTGCAGTTGATCCCGGATCACAACTTTGCGGTCGTCGTCCTCACCAACAGCGATCGCGGGGTCGAGGCCTACACAGCAGTTGCAGACGCAATGGTCAGCGCCTTCACCAAGCTCGAGCCCCATACCGCGGTCGCAAACGGCGTTGATCCGTCAGTGCTCGATCCCTTTGTCGGCGTCTTCAAGGGCACGTTCCAAGACTTCGAGATCACGACCAATGGCGGTAGGTATCAGCTTGTCCAGAATTCCAAACTGACCAAGCCGGGAGTGGATCCTGCCCCCGCCGATTTGGCCAACACAACCGAAGGGTGGTTTATCGTCACGGAAGGGCCGAACAAAGGAGAGCTCGGTGAATTACTCGAAGATCTGTCTGGTGAACGGAACTACCTGCGATTCAGTCACCGGATCTTCATTCGCTCCGCCGAGGAGAACAGATAGCACCGGGGCGGATCAGTTCGCTGCCCTACGCCTTGTTGGATGCCATCGCGCAATGCACGAGGAGCTCGACACCGTTCAGATGCTGAGGTCTTCGAGGTCGGCGCTCTCTCGATCCTTTCGAGCGACCTCTCCGAGCGCGAGGCGCGCCGACGTGCCCGCTGGGCGCGGATGATCCGCCGGATCTACGAGGTGGACCCGCTGGCGTGTGGTTGCGGAGGCGAGCTGAAGATCGTGAGCGTGA